>CALGCU010000177.1 GCA_937886455.1 uncultured Bacteroidales bacterium
CCGAACCGCATCCTATCTTGGCCGACAGGCAAAGATAGTGCAAATGGGCGCAGAAATATGAAGTTTTCACTTTTCACTTTTTACTTTTTACATACCTTCCTATGGATGATAGGGTTTTATCATAAATTTTGGGGAACAAAAAAATCGAGAATAATGGTGTTTATTCTCGATTTTGTTTTTATATGGGTGATTTTTTAGCAATTCATGGCACCGCAACAATGAATCACTTGTCCTGATACGTATGACGACAAGTCGGATGCAAGGAAGAGTGCTACTTTTGCTACCTCGTCGGGTGTGCCTCCACGGCGCATTGGGATGATTTCTGTCCATTTGGCTCTTTGTTCATCGGAGAGTGCGTGGGTCATTTCAGTTTCAATGAATCCTGGGGCAATGGCATTGGCACGAATGCCACGTGAGCCTAATTCTTTGGCGATTGACTTGGCTAATCCAATCATTCCTGCTTTTGAGGCTGAGTAGTTGGCTTGTCCGGCATTTCCACTCACTCCTACCACTGAGCTCATGTTGATGATGCTTCCGGCTTTTTGTTTCATCATGATGGGTGTGCATGCATGAATGAAGTTGAAGGCTGATTTAAGATTTACTGTGAGCACTGCATCCCATTGTGATTCGCTCATTCGCATCATCAGACCATCTTTGGTGATTCCTGCATTGTTGACAAGGATGTCAATGCTGCCAAATTCTTTTTGTATTTCAGCCACTACTGTGTGAGTTTCTTCAAAATTAGCGGCATTAGAAGCATAGCCTTTTGCTTTTACTCCTAAGGCAGCAATTTCTTTTTCTGTGTTAAGGGCATTCTCATCAATAACTAAGTCGGTGAATGCAATGTTGCATCCTTCTGCAGCGAATCTTAATGCGATGGCTTTTCCGATTCCTCTTGCAGCTCCGGTGATGATGGCTGTTTTTCCTTCTAATAATTTCATACCTTTTCTTTTATTTAATTGAACTTTGGGGCTCTCTGTATTGTCAATGTCAGATTTTTTGGTTTGCCCGATTATTTTAGGTCACAAAGTTACGTATTTTTTATTTATTGAGTTGTGATGCATGCAAAATAATGTGAAACTTCGTGTTTTGTGAGTGAATTTCTTCTGTGATTTCTTGCTTGATTTCTGTTTTGTCGGGTTGTATCTTGACGGTGCATATTACACAAAAAAAGGCATCCACTTCTTTGGAAGGATGCCTTTTTGGGGTACAGATGATGTTTGGTGTTTATTGAATTGTATCTGTAGCAATCACATTTCCTTGAATGTCCAAGGTTTCGTAGGTTATTTGCTCAAACGACACCACAAATTCCACTCGTCTGTTTTGTGCTCTGCCTTTTGATGTGGCGTTGTCGGCCACCGGCATGGTGTCGCCATATCCTTTGGCGGTCATGCGTTCGGCGGGTACGCCTTCTTTGATTAAGAACTCGCGCACGGCTGTGGCTCTGTTGTTGGAAAGTGTAAGGTTGGATTCAGACTTTCCTACATTGTCTGTGTGTCCTTGGATCTCCACTGACCATGTCGGGTTGTCGAGCAACACTTGGGCAATTTCTTGCAGAATGCCGTAAGACTGTTTCTTAATCACAGATTTGCCAGTTTCAAATTGTATGCCTTGTAAGGCTTTCTTGAAGAGGTTTCTTACTTCTCTTTTTATCTCGGGACATCCGTTGTTGCTTGCTTCTCCGGCTATTGTGGGGCAATGGTCGAGATAGTCGGGCACACTGTCATTGTCTGTGTCTTTTGGACAGCCTGCTTCGTTAACAAAGGGTCGTGCGGCTTCAGGTGTGTCGGGACATTGGTCGAGATAGTCGGGCACTCCGTCTAAGTCGCTGTCTTTTGGGCAACCATACTCATCAATGTCGGATTTTGCTTCTTCAGGAGTGTCCGGGCAACGGTCAATATAGTCGTACACGCCGTCCTTGTCAGTGTCTTTTAAACATCCTTTTTCATCTACATGACCATAAGCCTCACGTGGTGTGTCGGGACATTGGTCAAGATAGTCGGGCACTCCGTCTAAGTCGCTGTCTTTTGGGCATCCCTTTTCATCGGTTTTTCCTTTTGCTTCACGCGGTGTGTCGGGACATTGGTCGAGATAGTCGGGCACTCCGTCAGCGTCGCTGTCAGCCGGACAACCATGCACATCTACAGTGGGGTAGGCTTCGGCCGGTGTGTTGGGACATTGGTCAAGATAGTCTGCCACACCATCTCCATCACTGTCTATCGGACATCCGTTTTTGTCCACAGGAACGAGTGGAGGTGTGTTAGGACAGAGGTCGAATTTGTTTAACACGCCGTCTTTATCAGTGTCACGCACTTTTTTTCTGCCTACCACAAAGCCTAATCCAAATGCTATGTTGATACCTTCAGATTTGTAGGGAACAAATGCTTTTCCTTGATATTGTGCATAAGAGAGAGGTACGTAGTCGGCTGCCAAGGTAATGTTTATTCCTTGCTTGCCCACACTCAGGCCGGCTCCTATGGACGACCATCTGCCGTTAATGAAGGAGTAACTTGCTGCAAAGTTAAACCAATCGGAAGGTCGGAGTGATAAGCCCAGGGTGAGTTCTTCATAGGCATGACGGTTTATAAAACCGGTTTGTGAAATCAATCCTACGCCTATTTTGTCGTTCAAGAAACATCCTTCAACAGCCACATTGAGTTTTGGTGAAATCATTTGCCAGAATTTGTCACTGGAGTCTCCGTCATCCACCAAAGCATTATTAAGCATATTTTCTAAGCGTGCAGTGATGGTGTCGCCCAGGGTGCCATTTTCAATCATGTCGTATGATAGTGTTCCAACTCCATCATAGGTGGCGTCGATGGCATAGTTATATCTTTTCCCGCTCCATCTGGTGGAACCTAAGTCCACAACCGCGGCTGAGAGTTTTAACATCTTGAGAGGCTGGTATTCTATTCCTAAGTCAACAGCCGCTCCTATTCCCGACGGTTTGAGCAAGGTGAGAACGTTTTCTGGTGTTAGTTCCATTTCCGGCATCTCCATCTGGTCGGGTTGAAGTAGTTGGTCTAAAGTCTCAGGATAAGCGATTAGGTTGCCGGGTATTGCCATGCTGAGTGTTCCGCTGCCGTGTAGTCCCCATTGATTAGGCGACATGGTGAGCATCATTCTGTTTTGGAGGGTTGACGCATAAGCATTTCCTATCAAGCCTTTCACTTTCAAACCGAAACCTATCTTCTCATTCAATTGGTGTGAAAATCCGAGTCCCACCTCTGTGTATAGTTGTAGAGCCACTTGGGTTGCCTTTAAGTCAAAGTTATTAGTTCCCTCTAAGTTGGACATACCATACAGGGGAAATTTCACTAAGTCGCGTGGTAGGCCGGCTCGTATTGACAATCTTTCGTTAATGAAAATGTGCCAATATGATTTTCTATAACTCCATCCTAAAGAGAGAAGGTTAACCTTCATATCAGCGTCCACCAGAGTGGCTTTGTCAATGCCATTGAATAGTTTGTCTCTATCTCCGTATTGTGGGTGCAGTGCTGTTACTGTATTTCCATTGGGATCGGTGTAGAGGATGTCAGACAATGCGAATGAACTGTTTCCTAACCACATGTTTGTATATCCGACTATGGGTAGTTCGAGATAGAAACGACTAGCAGGTTGGAATGCCGGATTGATGTGATGGCGCATGGGGGCGTTGTCAAGGAAGTAAAGCGTGTTGACTTGTTGTTGCGCCCATAGCCCTGTATTGGCGACAAGAATGAATCCTATCGTTGCAACTATTTTGCTTAAAACGTTTTTCTTCATACCTATTCTTCGATAACTTGGTTAAAGTTTAAATCACCTTCTACTTTTCCTGCCAATCCTAATTTGATTCGCAGACCGGAAATGTCTTTGAGTGCTGCCAAGGCTTTGTTGTCGCCTAAGTACACGTCATAGTAGAGTTGCGTGACTTGATTTAATGTGGTCACTTCGTCGTCTGTCAGTTCAATGATTAGTTCTCGTTGAGATGCTTGATTGTTGGCAAATGCTGCAAAGGAAATGGAATCATTGATACCTCCGTCATATAGCCCTGCAATTTGCAGTGTTTTGCCGTCTTCGTCCAGCATTCTGAGTTTGAGACCAAAGTCGAATGGGATAGTGTTGTCAACGAGTAGTTTGAGTTTTACTTTTGCCGTTTTTAATGTGTCAATGAATGGCACTGTGTCGATGAGTGAATCGAGTTGTATGTCTGAAAAACTCATTTCCATAGTGTCACGGTAGAAGAGTTTGAGCCCTTCATTGAATTGCAATGGGAGTTTGGCCTCTATGTTTAGACCATACTCGGCATCTTTCTCCATGAATGTAGCATAGTCTAATGCGTTTCTGTTGACACGAATGTAATAACTGTATCCAAAATATAATGGTGATATAGCAAATAACTCATCTAAATCACCTTCATCTTCATCTTTAGATAGTTTGAGCGGTGCCAATGTGACAGAGTCTGTTGCATGAGGCGTTCGAATGGCCGGTAAAGCATATCCCACCATGTCGTTGGTGAGTGTTGGGTGTTTGAGATTTTTTCTTACTCCCTCTTCGTTTTCTACATATAGTTCTTTTACTACCAACATACACGGTAGTCCAACAGTGTGTGTAGATGGAGTGAGTTTGATTTGTGGATCAGCAAATGGCAATCGCATACCTTTCAAGTCTTCCATTGGCAAGTAATTGGAAAGACTGTCACGTATTATTTCTAATTTTTCGGTAGCCTTTCTTGGTTCAAATACGCCATAAATCACATCATAGTCAATGAAATTAAGACCAAACTCATACCTGAAGTTACTACTTTCGTTGTATTGGTGTAGTTGGTCGGTTTCAAAGTGTATTCTGATGGTGAATTTAGCCGATTCATATTTTCCTTCTGCATTTTTTTGTGGAGCAAGTACAAAGTTGTGGAGCGTGATGTCCATGTCTGTGCCAAATTGGAGATTGTCCAACGGAATTTCTTGTGAGGGTGCTCCATTGTCAAAGCGGAATGATTTCCCATCAAAGAGGATTTCAAGCTTTGTGATGTTTTGTTCGGTAAAGTTGGGAGTGAATCCATGGAATGACACATTAGAAATGAAGTGTGCTTCTAATATGTGGATGGAGTCAATCTTTTCGTAATCTACATCGGTGTTGAAGTTTTCTATTGAAAATCCACATGGGAAATCAATATAATTGATGGGCGAAGAAGCCGGGAATGTGATTACTCCGCTGGGTGGTAATGATGTGCCACCAAGGTTTCCATCTTTGAGGTAAAAATCCTTCGTTTCGCGTGTGCTATAAGACGCTAAGTCAATAGGGTGAAAGTCCCATGCTACAAAAGTGTTGTATTTTACAACGATGATTCCTGTGGTCGGATCTACTTCTACGTAGGGAGCTATTGCTTCATTTCCAAGAAAGTCACCAATTGTAGCTTCAATGGTTCCGATGGGTAGTGCAATGCCCATGTCCACACCAATGCTGGTGTCTATGTTGCTTAACTCAACATCTTCCTTGCAGGATGGTAATGTGCAACATAGCAGTGCTAACAGTCCTCCTAAAAAGGTAATACGTTTTCTCATGTCGATAATATTTTAATGATTGTGATTGCAAAGGTAGGAAAAGAACAGAGATATACAAGTGATTTGTGTACAGTTTCTTTTTCTCTTGTTGTTTAACTATAGAAATTCCATGATACTCCTAATTTGAATTGTGGAGGATTGATGGGGTAGCCCGGCATGGAGAAATAGTTTTTGGGTAGGAATAATCCTCCGAAGTTGCTGTATGCCACAAAAAAACGAACTTGTTTTAAGTGGAAATTCAGGTATGCACTCATTTCGGGATAATTGCCTACTTTTACTTCGTCTTGCAAGCAGAATTGTCCTGTTGCCGGCATGTAGAGAGGTGCATAATAAGCTGTGTGGTAGCGTAAGTCAACTCCAAATTGTATGCTTAGAACTTTAAAATACAAATCTTTGTAGTAGATGTTATGATAGAGTGTGAGCATGGGTAGGGGGAGTATTTCATTGGAGGCATATTGATAAATTACGTTGTTTTCCAATGCAAAATGTTTTGTGTGAATATCCAACTTCAGGTTACCTGCTATCACTTGTACATTTCCATTGTGTTGATAGGGCATGCCGTCTTGGGCAAAATAAATGTAGTTGGTCAGGTTCTCAAATCCCACATTTAGCCCCAATGTCACATATTTTGTAGGAAAGTTTATTTCGCCTCCGATATAGGTGTGATATGTCTTTTTGAAATCATTGTTCCATCTGAAATGATTGGATGTGTAGTGTTGTAGGAAGTAACCCGGCTCTTCGTTTTTTATGTATGCGTTGGCAGTCAGATTGAGTGTGTTTTTCTTCACGGGAATAGCTCCTTGCAATCGTCCGTGTATGTTAAAATCACCTAATTTATAGCCCTGTAAGAATACATCTCCGCCAAAGGCGTATTTTATGTATTTACCTCTGTTCTTGGATAGAATGCCTCCAATCTTTGTGTTACTTTTCCATTGACGTCCTGTCAACGTGTCATCGGGGAGTGCATAAGCAAATCTTTGCACTTCGTTTTGTACATATACTGTGGCTCCAAATTTGAGCCATTTATTAAATTCTTCTTCAAATGTTACGGATAATGTGTTTTTGATGTTCAGTACGTTGGCAGTATCGTTTACGGGAATCGAATCTACGTATGTCTGTTGATAGAAGGTGGTGTCGGGACGTTGTTCTACATAGCGTTTCACTCCTTGTTCAATGCATAGTGTATGTCCGAATGTGGTAACGGGAACAAATACTTTAGCAATGGAATCTTCTGATATTTTTTGTTCTCTTTCAATTCCCAAACTGTACTTGTGGTCGTAGAATCCGGCAATGTATCTGTAAGCAGACATTGCGTCCAGATTTGTTTCTAAATCTTCTGTGGCTACCGGCGAGTCGAGTAGGTCGGGGTCGGCAAGTCCTCCGTTTTCAAAGTGGTTGATATTACTCACCATGACAGCGGCATGTGCAGAATAATTTCGCCCGTTGTATGAACCAAATAAAGAACCGTTAAAGCGTTTGGCTTCTTGATTGTCGTATTCACCTCGTGAGGCAATGTAATCTAAATATACACCCGCATTCAGGCGTTTATTTGCATTGGCTGTAAATAGGAAGTTTATCCAGTCTTCTTCTCTGTATGTGGTTCCTCCTGTTCTATAGGTAATATTACTATAGGGTAGGGTTGTGTTGTAAAAGGTTATTTCTTGTGGGGTGATGACATAGGCATCGTATGGTCTTGAAAAGAGGAAGTCGGTTTTTTGTGTTCTATCAAAATATATTTTTGATTGCAGAGGCGAGAGCATGTTCCCGTTATAAGCATTAGCAATACTATAGCGGTGATGTGGACTTTGTTTGGGATAATTAAGATAATTTGTGTCAATGGGTATGCTGTCTGCAATGACGGGTATGTCGGTGAGTCGCCATGTGTTTATATGTTTTTCTATCTTAGTTGATACATCCTGTGCAGTGGCTGTTGCGCAACACAGCAACCACACAAACATTTGGATATATTTTTTACAGATTTTATTCATTCAAATGCAAAGGTACAAAATAGCAGAGAATCGGCAAAACAAGCCAATCATAGGCTATCACTCGGGTCGGCATTACCAATTCTTTTCGTTGAAATCATCCCATTCATGTTAAATATGATTTCATGTTTTATAAAGGTATGAAATAGTGATAAAGCGGTGCTAAGCATTGAAAATAAGTGTGTGTTTGCACGGAATTTCAAATGAAAATATCTAAATTGTTTACTGATTCTAATCTTATTTAATAAAGCAACAGCGACATCCCTTTATGGAGTGTCGCTATTCCTGAGCCACTGGCCGGACTCGAACCGGCGACCCACGCATTACGAATGC
>CALGCU010000178.1 GCA_937886455.1 uncultured Bacteroidales bacterium
TCTATAAATTCCCCGTGTATATAAATTTTGACAATGACCATAAAATCATTTCCAAAGTAATTTATAGAAATCCGCTTACTGTGAGTTGTTGATAAAACGCAAAAAACAAAGTATCTTTGCATGCACAAATGTTCAAGCATGCATAAACTAAGTAAGAATGCTGTTATAGGATATCCGGCAGGTGTTATTACGGGTATTACATACGGGCTGAATCCACTGTTTGGTATGCCCCTCATGAATAAGGGAGTTTCGATTGAATCGATTCTCTTTTTCCGTTATGCAATAGCTGTTGTTATTCTGGGTCTCTATCTCTTAGTGACCCAACAATCGTTCCGTATCACAAATAAACAGATGGGTATTCTGTTTATTTTGGGTATTCTCTACACTTGTAGCAGTTTATTTCTTTTTGGCGCTTACAACTATATTGCCTCCGGACTTGCCACGACCTTAATCTTTCTTTATCCTGTGTTGGTGGCGCTCATCATGGTGTTCTTGCGTGTAGTTCCTTCGTGGCCTGTATGGATGGCTATCATAGCCACCTTTGTTGGTGTAGTGATTATGACACAAGGGGGTGGTGAGACAAGTATTAACCCCATTGGTGTGTTACTTTCTTTAGGTTCAGCCTTTGTCTATGCTCTATTTATTGTGATTATCAACCGGAGTAAAGCCATTGCCAATGTATCCAATACCCTATTGACATTTTATGCTCTTTCTGTGGGTGCTATTGTTTTTTTGAGTAGGATTCTATTTTCCAATACCGGCATTACCAATGGTATTACCAGCGGTGTTGATTGGCTTAACTTGGTCGGTTTGGCTCTCTTGCCAACCATTGTATCCACTTCTACTCTTGCAGTAGCCACACGTAATATCGGTGCTACCAAAGCTTCTGTGTTAGGTGTTTTTGAGCCTATCACTGCCATCCTTGTGGGAACACTCATGTTTGGCGAGCCTCTGACCACCTCCATTGTAGTGGGTATTACAATAGCCATTATTGCCGTTACATTTATGATATCAGTGACCAAGCGATGACTACACTTTGTTTTAAATCAATACGACCTTAGAGGACACTAACAACTGCCATTAAACACTTTGAATAATGAATTTTGTTGCCTATCATAACTCCAACAGCCCCACAGTAATGTTGATACCCGGTTTAGGAGTGTCATACGAGATATTTTTACCACTTATTGAGCTGCTTAAAGAACGATACCGCATCATAGGAGTTGAAGTAGATGGTTTTGTTCTTGGTAGGCACACTCGTTTTACCAGTATTGATGCCGCCGCCTCAGAAATCATTCGTTATATTCAGAAAGAATATGCCGGCAGGATTGATGTGATATACGGTCTTTCCATGGGTGGTAAAATACTATCACGCATTTTAGAACGCAATGATATTATTGTGGGTCATGCCATTATGGATGCTGCACCTCTTAAGGCTTTACCCCGTTGGCTTGTGGGTCCGTTGCGTTATTTGCAAGCAGGTAATGTGTGGACTTGTTTTCATTGGGACGTTTTTTGGCGTTGGGTGTTTCATTCTCACTATTTTGATGTATTGCTTGACGAATGCAAGAAGATATATCCTTATGGTGGAGTTCGTGCTGTACTTGATGGTTATCAATCCGTCTACAGTAGTACTCTTCAGGAAATTCATGGAGATGACATTCAGTATTGGTATGGCACAAAAGAAGCTTTTGTTGCTCGTTCTCAAGTGCGACATCTGTTGCGTTTACATCCCGGTTGTAGAATTGAGGTGTTTAAGGGGCTTAATCATGGACAACTCCTCATAGACTTTCCCGAAGAAATAGCCAAACGCATAGACAATATTCTTAGTTCGGCCTTATAGTATTCGGCAGATTGTTAACCCCTGACGATGTACAGATAAAACCTTTTTGTGGTTTTATCTGTTTTTTTTATGTAACAGCCTAATCCTATATTATGAAAACTCGTTCTTTAGTTCTTGTTTTATGTTGCTGTGTTGCTTGCTTTTATGGACACGGTCAATCCAATGCGAATACGCATATCGAGCAATACATTGACACCTTAAAAAACAGTCATCGTATCACCTATATCGGTGGCAACCCATCAGACAGCACCAATGATCGTCGTTTGTTGGATGTGTTTTACTATGACCAGTTTCGTCACGCACAAGATCCTCGCACTCCCTACTTTCTATTTATGAGTCGTGATGCCAATTTTGCCATGGGTATTGGCGGTGTGGTTCGTATGCGTAGTTGGTATGATTGGCATGGAGCTATGCCCAACAATGGTTTTATTCCGTATAACGTTTCCATCCCCTTTGATGCAAGTCGTTCACGTTGGTTGGGATTTACTCCGGCCGGTACAGCATTATATTTTCGCATGATAGGCAGAAATGCTTCCGTTGGTGATTATCAGCTTTACATAGAAGCCAATTTTAACGGGTATAACCAGCGTGATTTCCTTTTGAAAAAGGCTTATGTGAGCATCAATGATTGGACAGTGGGTTATGCTTCATCCACATTTAGCGATCCGGGAGTTGAGCCGGTGTTGGTGGATGGTCAAGGTCCTAATGCTTATATCAGCACCACTACTGTGCTTGTACGCTGGATGCACACTTTTGCTCAACATTGGGTAGTGGCGGGTTCGGTGGAGATGCCTCAGTCATTTGTGTCGGCTAATGACAGCAGTACACAAGCCATAAATGACTGGATACCTAATTTAGCCACTTTTGTTCAATATGAGTGGGAGGGTAATCAACACATCCGTTTAGCCGGTATTTTTCGCACCCTTCCCTACCGTGATTTAATACACGCAAGCAATCGCAATGTGTTTGGTTGGGGTGTTCGTCTTAGTTCTGTGATACGTCCTTGCAAGCCATTGAGTATTTACCTGATGGCCAATTATGGGAGTGGTATAGGTAGTTTTACCGGTGATTTGATTATGGGTAAGTATGATTTGGTGGATATTCCTCATCTTCCCGGCAGTATGTATGCTCCTGACTTAGTGGGTTGGTATGGTGCTATGCAATATCATTTCACACCCCACATTTTCTCTACCGTTACTTTTGGTATGCTCCATTATCTGCCATCCTACTCAGTGCCTTCAGATGAGTATAAAAATGGGATGTATGGCGCAGGCAATGTCTTTTGGAACATTACTCCACGTATTCAGATTGGTGGAGAATATAACATCGGGCGTCGCATGAATATGGATGGAGTTTATCGTGTGAGTCATCGTGTGAGCGTAATGTGTCAATTTAGTTTTTAGTTATTCTGTTATTGCTATTCTATAGACATAGAGGGCAAAGACAGCATGCGGTTAATGGAAATCACTTTTAGTTTCATTCCATCTGTTTTGTATCTTAATCCTATCTAATGGTCCCGGAGTGGTCCCGAGATGGTCGCGGAGATTATAGGACGCTCGCGGGGCGAGCTTTAAGTTAGGGGTTAGAGGTGGTGGGAATAGCTAGTATCCTAGTAATCTAGTTTCCTAGTGGCTTAGTAATGAAATGATTGCCTGCGGACACGGCACCTCAGCATAAAAAAATAAATAAATTTATTTTGTTCTGCTTTCTCCTTGCACTTGTTTTATTCTGCTTTCGGTTTGAATAAATTGCTTGTGCTCGGCAAAGTAAATAAATTTCCTCTGCCCTCGCTTAATCGCAATTTT
>CALGCU010000179.1 GCA_937886455.1 uncultured Bacteroidales bacterium
ATCTATTTCAGCAAGTTGGGAGGGAATTCACGTCTTTAGCGGACAGTAATAAATAGAAAACAAATTACCGCCCCTCCAAAACAACAATCCACACCGACAAGCATCAACTATTTACTCACCACACCACTCATTCCCAAGCATTTAAACCACGTAGCACAACAAACCATCGGAACATAATTCCCAGGTATTATTTATAAATTTTATTAGACAACAACCTATTTATCAACAAAAAAATATAACTTTGTAGGCAAATCACACATTTAGATACCATGTACACATTAGGAGTTGACATCGGAAGCTCATCTGTAAAAGTAGCTTTAGTGGAAATAAACAGTGGGAAATGCGTAGCATCTGCACACTACCCCGAAACTGAAGCCCCAATTCTATCACACAAAGCGGGCTGGGCTGAACAAAACCCCGAAGATTGGTGGACATATCTACAACACGCCATCACAAACATCTTCAACAAAATAACAATAAACGCCACAGACATAAAAGCAATCGGTATCACCTACCAAATGCATGGACTGGTCTGCGTAGATAAACAACAAAAAGTTATACGCCCTGCCATCATTTGGTGCGACTCACGCGCAGTCACCTACGGAGAAAAAGCATTTCACACAATCGGAGAAAACTATTGTCTGGAACATTTTCTCAATTCACCGGGCAATTTCACTGCCTCTAAATTAGCATGGGTCAAAGAACACGAACCAAAGTTATACGATCAAATCCACCATTTCATGCTACCCGGAGACTACATAGCCATGAGAATGACCGGAGAAACACACACCACAATCTCGGGCTTATCAGAAGGTATATTATGGGATTTCAAAGAAAACACGGTAGCACACCAACTATTAAAGCACTATCAAATAGACCCATCTCTCATTCCTCCTCTATGTCCCACATTTGGTGAACAGGGAAGACTCACAAAAGAAGCTGCGGAACAATTACACCTGAAAGCCGGGACTCCGGTAACCTATCGAGCTGGTGACCAACCGAACAACGCCTTATCTCTCAATGTGTTTGAACCTGGAGAATTTGCCGCCAATGCGGGAACATCCGGAGTGGTATATGGCATAAACGACACTATCAACTACGACACGCTTTCGCGAGTGAATAGTTTTGCACATGTCAATCACCAACCTAACAACCCACATCCGGGCGTACTCCTATGCATCAACGGAACGGGAATCATGAACTCATGGAGCAAACGACACATAGCTGACCCCGACACCACATACGATGACATCAACCACCTTGCAACCACAGCACCAATCGGTAGTGCTGGTATCAGCATACTTCCATTCGGGAATGGAGCTGAACGGGTTTTAGCCAACAAAGAGATTGAATGTTCCATACATGGTGTTAATTTCAACATCCACCGAAAAGAACATCTTTTGCGTGCTGCCCAAGAAGGCATTGCATTTGCTTTCAAGTATGGCATAGACATCATGAGCGAAATGGGAATGCCGGTGCGTCAAATCAATGCAGGGAATGCCAACATGTTTATGAGCCCGCTGTTCAGAACTACATTGGCAAGCATCACAGGAGCCACCATCAACCTATATGACACAGACAGCGCCATAGGGGTTGCCAAAGGTGCTGCGCTCGGAGCGGGTATATACAGCAACACACAAGAAGCATTCGGATCGCTCAAATGCCTCAAAACCATTGAACCCGACACACAAAAACTAACGCAATATCAAGAGGCATACGAACAATGGAAAACCTGCTTGAACACACAATTACAATCAAACCAATAAAACACATACAACAACTAACTAATTGATAGATTATGAGTAAAGAATATTTCGCTGGAATCAGCAAAATTAAATTTGAAGGCAAGGATAGTAAAAACCCTATGGCGTTCCGCTATTATGATGCCGACAAAATGATTATGGGAAAGAAAATGAAAGATTGGCTCAAATTTTCCATGGCTTGGTGGCACACACTTTGCGCTGAAGGAAATGACCAATTTGGAGGAAACACAAAAATGTTCCCATGGAATGAAGGCGCCACACCACTTGAAAAAGCAAAGCAAAAAATGGATGCCGGATTTGAGTTTATGCAAAAAATAGGAATTGAATACTATTGTTTCCATGATGTGGATTTGATTGAAGAGGGAAATAGCATCGAGGAATATGAAAACAACTTGAAAGAAATCGTTGCGTATGCCAAACAAAAACAAGAGGAAACCGGAATTAAACTCTTGTGGGGAACTGCCAACGTATTCGGACATAAACGCTACATGAATGGCGCTGCCACAAACCCAGACTTTGATGTAGTGGCAAGAGCAGCGGTACAAATCAAAAATGCCATCGATGCTACCATTGAATTGGGAGGTACAAACTATGTCTTCTGGGGAGGACGTGAGGGATATATGAGCCTGCTTAACACAGACCAGAAGAGAGAAAAAGAACACTTGGCTCAAATGCTCACCATGGCACGTGACTACGCAAGAAGCAAAGGTTTTACAGGCACATTCCTCATTGAACCTAAGCCTATGGAACCAACCAAACATCAATACGACGTGGATACTGAAACAGTGATTGGATTCTTGAAAGCACACCATTTAGACCAAGACTTCAAAGTAAATATCGAGGTCAATCATGCCACTTTAGCCGGACACACGTTTGAACATGAATTGGCTGTTGCTGTGGACAATAACATGCTCGGCTCTATTGATGCAAACCGCGGAGATAATCAGAATGGTTGGGACACTGACCAATTCCCTATTGACACCTACGAACTCACACAAGCAATGATACACATCATACGCAACGGGGGATTTGGAAACGGAGGAACAAACTTTGATGCTAAAACACGTCGAAACTCCACTGACCTTGAAGATATATTCATTGCACACATCGCCGGTATGGATGCCATGGCACGCGCGTTAGAAAATGCCGCACATCTGTTAGAAGAATCGCCCTACAAACAAATGTTAGCCAACCGTTACGCCTCTTTTGATAACGGAATCGGACAAGCTTTTGAAAGCGGACAACTCACATTCGAGGAATTATACAACTATGGTAAAACAGTGGGCGAACCTAAGCAAACCAGCGGAAAGCAAGAACTCTACGAAGCAATCCTAAATATGTATTGTTAAAAACAAGGTTATGACAACTTCACAAGGTAGCAAGGTTTATTTATTTTCCACCGTACTGGTGGCAGTCATCGGAGGATTGCTTTTTGGCTATGACACTGCGGTTATCTCCGGTGCCGAAAAAGGCTTGCAAGCATTCTTCATGCAGGCTAAAGACTTTATCTACACAGATGCTATACACGGTATCACATGTAGCAGTGCACTGATTGGTTGCGTGATTGGTAGTGCTCTGTCTGGATTGTTTGCTTCTCATTTAGGAAGAAAAAAGTCCCTTTTCACCGCAGGTGTTTTGTTTTTTCTATCTGCATTAGGGTCTTATTATCCGGAATTTCTATTCTTCACAAAGGGAGATGCAAGTTTCTCTTTATTGATTGCGTTTAATTGTTATCGCATTTTAGGGGGTATAGGTGTTGGATTGGCTTCTGCCGTTTGTCCTATGTACATAGCTGAAATCGCACCGAGTAATTTAAGGGGTACGTTGGTTTCATGGAATCAATTTGCCATCGTATTCGGACAATTAGTTGTGTACTTTGTCAACTTTTTAATATTGGGCAGCCACATCAATCCTGTCATTGAATTGGTGGATGGTATCAATCAAGTAATCAATCCACAAGAATCATTATGGAGTACTGAAACCGGTTGGCGATTAATGTTTGCCAGCGAAGCATTCCCTGCTGGTTTATTCACCATATTGGTACTTTTTATCCCGGAATCTCCACGCTACTTAGCCATGTGTTCTAAAGATGCACAAGCGCTACACGTACTCAGTCGCATCAATGGTTCAGATCGCGCACAGGCTATATTAGCGGAAATCAAAGACACCATTCAAGAGAAAAAGGAACGATTATTCACCTACGGCATACTGGTAATTTTCGTCGGTATTATGTTGAGCGTATTCCAACAAACTGTGGGCATTAACGCCGTACTGTATTTTGCACCGCGAATCTTTGAAAGCATGAACATGGGCAACCCTATGGTGCAAACTGTAATCATGGGTGTCGTAAATATCACTTTTACATTGGTTGCCGTTTTCACCGTAGAAAAATTAGGAAGAAAACCATTGCTCATCAGTGGATCTATCGGAATGGCTATCGGAGCATTTGGAGTTGCACTTTCCAATTTATGCACACTCCCACCTATTATTCCTGTTGTAAGTATTATGGTCTATAGCGCCTCATTTATGTGGTCATGGGGACCTATTTGCTGGGTTCTTATCTCTGAGATATTCCCAAATACAATTAGAGGTGTTGCTGTAGCGGTGGCGGTTGCATTTCAATGGATATTCAATTTCATTGTCTCTTCTACATTCATACCTCTCTACAACATTAAATTGGGAGAGGGAGGAACCGAGTTTGGACACATTTTCGTGTACGCACTTTATGGGGTGATATGCATCATTGCAGCCATATTCGTATGGAAACTTGTTCCGGAAACCAAGAATAAAACCTTGGAGGAAATGAACCAATTGTGGGGTAGAAAAAAATAACAATATGCTGATTCGTTTAGCAACTCATGAAGACATTGACCACTTGGTAAGGTTGTATGATGTTGCACAAAATTACATGATTTCATCGGGTAATCCTTCTCAATGGGGAAAGGATTACCCTTCTTTATCGCTGATACAATCTGACATTACATCGAAACATTGCTGGGTGATGATTTCTAAAAACAAAATAGTGGGGGCATTTGCGGCTATTACCGGAATAGACAATACATACTCCCACATTGAAGACGGAGAATGGATAGACAACACACTGCCCTACACCACCCTCCACAGAATTGCATCGGATGGCTCACAAAAAGGAATATTTACACACATCATCAACTGGTGTGACCTACATTGGAACAATCTACGCATTGACACACATCAGGACAACCTCATCATGCAACACTTGATAGATAAGCATGGTTTTCGGCGTTGCGGAATCATCTACACACGTAATCATTCGCCACGAATTGCCTATCAACGACTATTATAGTCAAACATGCAAAATCGTGAACAATTAACACCCACATCAGACATCTGATGGGGATTTAACTGCAAAAACACAAACAAAATAAATTTAATTCGCTTTTTGTTTGCTTTATTCACAAAAACAGAGTAACTTGCAGCGTTTTTCTAATACATTGCATTGGAGCACAGACAATAGCGATAACCTTAAGTATATCAACAGACATATATGAGCTACTTGAATTTTGACAAATCATTACTGACAAACCTGGAACGTTCGTTAACACGCGAAATGATTCGCACCAATCGAGCTGGTGCATACAACAGCACCACACTGATTGACTGTAACACGCGTAAGTATCACGGACAGTTGGTTTTACCCTTACCGGAACTGGGTGAAGACAATTATGTTTTATTGTCATCTTTAGACGAAACAGTAATCCAACATGGCGCCGAATTTAATCTTGGAATACATAAATACAGCAACAACCACTATAGCCCTAACGGACATAAATACATCAGACAATTTGACTGTGAAGTTGTGTCACGCACCATCTACAGAGTGGGAGGCGTGATTTTGTCAAAGGAACGTATGCTTGTATCTTTCGAACCTCGAGTGCTGATTCGATACAAACTCATTGAAGCACACTCGCCCACTACTATACGTTTCCGTCCTTTCTTGGCTTTTCGTAGTGTCAATGAACTCACACATGCTAATAGTGCTGCTAATACATCCTACGAACAAGTGGAAAACGGAATCGCAATGCGATTGTATCCACAGTTCCCACAACTACACATGCAGTTCTCAAAAAAGAACACTTACACCCACACACCTGATTGGTACAAAGACATTGAGTACTATAAAGAACAAGAACGGGGATTTGAATACAAGGAAGACCAACTCGTCCCCGGATATTTTGATATGCCCATAAAGAAAGGGGAAGAAATTATATTTTCTGCTGGTATCACGGAACTCAAAACTCGTAGTCTGAAAGCATTATGGGATAAAGAATTAGAACGCCGACACGCACGCGTTGACATGTTGGCTTGTTTGAAAAACTCTGCACAACAATTCTACAAACGTAATGGAGACAAATGTCACCTCATTGCTGGATATCCATGGTTTAAGGCAGTGGCAAGAGATGAATTTATGGCACTTCCGGCTTGTACATTCTTGTCTGACCGGGAAGACTATTGGAAACTCATCGTGGACAACACTGCCATTGCTGAAATTAAAAATTTCATCGCTGGAAAGCATGACCAAATAGAACTCAAAGATATTGACGCGCCGGATGCTTTATTATGGTTTATTCGAGCTTTGCAAATGTATGCCAAGTATCACGATTTCAACCAAACTGCCCAACAATACGGAGACTTGGTACAAGACATCATCAGCTACATTCGCAAACAACAACACCCACGGTTAATTCTACAAACAAATGGTTTGTTATATGTGGATGGAACGGAAAAACCGGCCACATGGATGAATGCGGTAGAAAACAATCATCCCATCACACCACGCACTGGATATGTGGTAGAAATTAATGCTTTGTGGTATAACGCCCTCAAATTTACTGCTGAGATGGCAAGGGCTAACGGAAAAGAACACACAGCTGATTTATTGGATTATCAAGCCGCAATCACACGTGAATCGTTTAACAGCACATTCTGGAATGGTCTTTACCTGTATGACTACGTCACGGATAACTATCAAGACAAGGAAGTTAGACCCAACATGATTTATGCTGTATCGCTACCCTACTCACCACTCAACAAACAACAACAAAAAGCTATCGTTGATATATGCACCAAAGAATTGCTCACACCTAAAGGACTACGCACATTAAGCCCAAAAAGCGGATATTATCGACCTGAATACATCGGTGGACAATTAGAACGTGACCGCAACTATCACAACGGACCTGTATGGCCAAGCACAATGGGAGCATACGCTGCTGCTTACTTGAAAATATACCAACGGAGCGGACAGTCATTCGTCAATCGTATGCTATTAGGGTTTGAAGCTGAAATGAGCGAACTCTGCATTGGAAGTCTCAACGAATTGTATGATGGCAACCCACCTTTCAGAGGACACGGAGGTATGTCTTTTGCACAAAGTGTGGCGGCAATTATTGAAATGATTAAAGAATCTGAAGAAATTTTATAGGCGGATACATATATGAAAGCACTAATGTTTGGTTGGGAATTCCCACCGCACATCTTGGGAGGATTGGGAACTGCAAGCTTCGGACTCACACGAGGCATGGCACAACAAGAAGACATGGAAATAACATTCGTTATTCCAAAACCTTGGGGAGACGAAGACCAATCGTTCTTACGAATAATCGGAGCATGCAACGTGCCAATTGTGTGGAAAGAAAATGACTGGAACCACGTACAAGAACGTTTAGGTAAATTCATGAACCCTGATGAATATTTCTGGCTCAGAGAAGGCATACGATATGACTTCCGACGCATTGGTACTAACGAACTGGGATGCGTAGATTTCTCAGGAAGATACCCCGACAATCTCATCGAAGAAATCGGAAACTATGAAGCAGTGGCAAGTGTCTTAGCCAACCGACTTGATTTTGACGTCATACACTCACACGACTGGCTCACATATCCGGCTGGAGTCTTCGCAAAACAAATCTCAGGCAAACCACTGGTCATACACGTACATGCCACAGACTTTGACCGCTCCAGAGGAAATGTAAACCCAACGGTTTACAGCATTGAAAAAAGAGGAATGGAAGAAGCTGACCACATCATCACTGTGAGCAACCTGACACGCAACACAGTAATTGAAAAATACCACATCGACCCGGCAAAAGTCACTACGGTACACAATGCAGTAGAGCCACTGCAAGACGTTGAATCATTCACCAAAACTCAACGAAAAGACAAGGTAGTGACATTCTTAGGACGTATCACAATGCAAAAAGGACCGGAATACTTTGTGGAAGCTGCAGCACGAGTACTCCAAAAAACTGACGGAGTGCGCTTTGTCATGGCTGGAAGCGGAGACATGATGAATGAAATGATTCATCTCGCTGCCGCTAAAGGTATTGCTGATAAATTCCAGTTCACCGGATTCCTACGCGGAAGACAAGTACAAGAAATGCTGGCTGAAAGCGACGTGTACATCATGCCATCTGTGTCTGAACCATTTGGTATATCACCACTCGAAGCCATGCAGGTAGGAACTCCTTCCATCATATCCTACCAGTCCGGATGTGCTGAGATTCTCTCACACGCCATAAAGACTGACTATTGGGACATTGATGCCATGGCGGACGCAATCTATGCCATTGTGAAATACCCTGCTATGTACAAAAGCCTCCGTGAACTGGGACAACACGAAGTGAACAACATTCGCTGGTATGATGCAGGACTAAAAGTAAGAGCTATCTACGACCAAGTCATCAATCGCTATTACTAAAAAAAGCAAACACAACTAAACAAACAACTCAATTAGAAACAAAAATATCTATCTATACAACATGAGAAATATTTGCATGTGCCTACAGTTGCACGCCCCCTATCGACTCAAACGTTATCGTTTCTTTGAAATCGGTCAAGACCATTACTACTACGATGACTTCCAAACTGAAAGTAAGATCCGCTCCCTGGCAACATTGTCTTACTTGCCAACCAACTACACACTGTTAGAAATGATTAAAAGTTCTAATGGTAAATTCAAATGTGCCATCGCTGTATCTGGAGTCACACTGGAACTTTTGGAACAATATGCTCCGGAAGTCATTGATAGTTTTAAAGACTTGACTGAAACCGGATGTGTGGAATTTGTACTTGAACCCTACTCACATGGCTTGGCATCACTCATGGATGAAAACGAATGGGAAAATCAACTCAAAGAACATGCCGAAAAAATCGAACAACTATTCGGAGTTAAACCCACTACCCTATGCAACTCTGAACTGATATATTCCGATGAAATCGGAGAAAAAGCATACCAATTAGGCTATCGCACCATGATGATTCCGGGAGCTAAAAATGTATTGGGATGGAAAAGCCCTAATTACATTTATAATCACATCAGCCACTCCAAACTCAAACTCCTTGTGCGAAATCCTAAACTGAGCGACGACATCTCCTTCAGATTCAATGACCACACATGGGAAAACTACCCACTCAATGCTGAAAAATTCGTTGAATGGATCAAAAACATGCCGACTGAGGAACCTATCGTCAATCTATGGATGGGATATGAAACATTCGGAACAAGACAACAAGCCTACACGGGTATATTTGAGTTCCTCAAAGCATTGCCCTACTACACGATGGAACAAGAAATGGGATTCATACTACCCAAAGAAGCTGGGAAAAAACTATCAAGCGTTGACGCTCTCACCGCACCAACGCCCATTTCATGGTCAGGCGAAGCAAAAAACACCACTGCATGGGCAGGAAACGACCTACAACAAGAAGCACTGCAAAAATTGTATGCCGTAGCTGAACGCGTACGCCTCTGCTCCGACAAATCATTACAACACGATTGGACTATCCTACAAAGTGCTGACCACTTCCGCTACATGAGTCACACAGATGCTTTCGACACCAACTACGACTCTCCTTATGAAGCCTTCATGAACTACATGAACGTCCTCTCCGATTTCCTACAACGTGTGGATGAACAATACCCCACAACCATTGAAAACGAAGAGCTCAACGAATTGTTGAAAACCATCAACAACCAAGAAAAAGAAATTGAACGCTTGGAAAAAGAACTCAAAGCAACAAAAGCACGCAAAGAGAAAAAAGAAAAGAAATAAAAACGGAATTTAAACACCACAAAGGGCTGTAACAAACACTACATTTGCTACAGCCCTTCATTACACTAACACACATGACAAAACACACGCACCTCACCCTGACACATTTCCTCCTCATCTGCACACTCACACTGACTGCCTGCACCCATAAACAACAAACACAAGAACGCACCATAACAGTCAACAACACCTCCATACTCTATGAAGTAAGTGGCACAGGACACCCCATCATACTCCTACACGGTAACGGAGGTTCACACCACGACTTAGACACACTACACACACAACTCCGCCGGGCTGGATACAAAGTATATGCCTTGGACTCCAGAGGACAAGGCGCAAACCCACCACTCACAGAATACCACTACAAAGACATGGCAGAAGACGTCTATCAATTCTGTCAATCATTACACATCAACCACCCCATTATCTTTGGATGGAGCGACGGAGGAATCATAGCATTAGAACTCGAAATCATGCATCCCGGAACAGCCGGCCAACTCATCATCTGTGGAGCCAATCTCAACCCCAACGGACTTAGAGAAGACTTCCATGCACACTTTGTCGCCACAGCCGACACCACAAACCCACTCACACGCATGATGCTCTACGAACCCAACATCACCACAGAACAATTAGCCGACATCACATGTCCCGTGCTCGTATGCGCAGGAGAACACGACCTGATTAGCGAAGCACACACCCGCCTCATAGCAGAAAACATCCCCAAAGGAGAATTACTCATCATTCCCAATGAAGATCACGGCTCTTACATCTGGCACAGCCCTAAAATAGGCAACATCCTACTCCAACACCTCCAACAACACCCAACAACAAAACAATCCAAAACAAACTAAAAAAACTAAAAAGCACTGTCCCCTTTAGGGGCTTCACGAGGTACTTGTAGAATCAGGATCTATTTGCATGGCTTCCTCATACAAAAACTAA
>CALGCU010000180.1 GCA_937886455.1 uncultured Bacteroidales bacterium
CCGCCTTTTCGTAAATCTTCGCCAAGTCAGAATAGAGTGAACCCGGCATAGAGTCTTTAGAAGGGATTTGGTCCATACGGTTAGACACAATAGCCAATGCATCCGCATAGGAGGTCATATCCGTAAGCAGAACAAGAACCTTTTGGTTTTTCTCCACAGCAAAATATTCAGCAGCTGTAAGCGCCATATCCGGAATAAGGAGACGCTCAACAGGGGGATTTTCAGTAGTATTTACAAATGACACAATGCGGTCGAGTACTCCGGCATTGTTAAACACATTTTTAAAATAGAGGTAGTCATCATTTGTAAGTCCCATACCCCCAAGAATAATTTTGTCAGCCTTAGCACGGAGTGCCACATTTGCCATTACTTGGTTGTACGGTTGGTCAGGGTCAGCAAAGAATGGAATTTTCTGACCAGACACGAGTGTATTGTTCAAGTCAATACCAGCAATACCCGTTGCGATAAGTTCAGAAGGTTGTTTACGACGTACCGGATTAACAGAAGGTCCGCCAATTTCCACTTCTTCACCTTCAATAGCAGGGCCCCCATCGATAGGTTCACCAAAAGCGTTAAAGAAACGACCTGCGAGTTGTTCGCTCACTTTCAAAGAAGGAGCTTTACCAAGAAAGATTACCTCAGCATTAGTAGGGATACCTTCCGTACCGCCAAACACTTGTAGTGTAACCTCATTTCCCATAATTCGTACCACCTGAGCCAATTTTCCATTAACGGTAGCGAGTTCGTCATTACCTACCCCATCCGCTTTCAAAGAACACGTAGCCTTAGTGATAGCTGTAATCTTAGTATATATCTTTTGAAATGCTTGTGCCATAATCTACTTGCTATTTAATATTTTTAATTTGTTTTTCTGCCAACAGTTCGTTCAATTTGCTTTGATAATCCACAAAACTATCAGAATGGAACTCACTATAGTTCATCTGTTTACAGATATTGATTATGCGTTTAAAATAGTCACTTACGTCTAAGAAGTTGTTAAAGTCATAGTCATGATTACAGATATCAATCACGAGGTCTAACATATACTTTTGACGTTCAAGCGGGCATACAGCATCAATCTTATCGAAAGCATCTTGTTGTAGGATAACAAAGTCCACCACTTCCGATTTCCAGAAAGTTTCATGGTAATCAACAGGCACACCATCATCACCCAAGATGTTGATTTGTTCCTGTACCTCTTTACCTCTTTGGAGCAATGTTTTGATTTCATTAACCTTTTGTGTCCAATCCGGAGAGATAATTTCAGAAATATATTCTTCAAACTCCGGATATTCGATGTATTTAGAATAACTATCAATAGGATTTACAGCCGGATAGCGTTTACGGTCAGCACGGCTTTGTTCAAGTGCATAGAAACAACGTGCCGCTTTTTTTGTACCTTCAGTCACAGGCTCTTTCAAGTTACCACCAGCAGGAGACACAGTACCGATAAACGTAATAGAACCGGTAGCGCCGTTTTTGAGATGTACATATCCCGCACGGCTATAGAAAGCACCAATAATAGCCGAAAGGTCCATTGGGAAAGCATCTTGTCCAGGTAGTTCCTCCATGCGGTTGGACATTTCGCGAAGTGCTTGTGCCCAACGAGAAGTAGAATCAGCCATAAGTAACACTTTCAATCCCATCGCACGGTAGTACTCAGCAATGGTCATTGCCGTGTACACAGACGCTTCACGTGAAGCCACAGGCATGTTAGAAGTGTTGGCGATAATAATAGTACGTTCCATCAACTTACGTCCGGTGTGTGGGTCTTCCAATTCCGGGAATTCAACAAATATTTCCACCACCTCATTAGCACGTTCACCACATGCAGCCATAATTACGATGTCAGCATCAGCTTGTTTAGAAATAGCATGTTGAAGCACTGTTTTACCCGTACCGAAAGGACCCGGTATAAATCCTGTACCACCTTCGACTATAGGATTAACCGTGTCTATGGTTCTTACCCCCGTTTCCAGTAAGCGGAAAGGTCTTGGTTTGTCAGTATGCACCAAGATAGCCTTTTTGACAGGCCACTTCTGAATCATGTTAATTTCATGGTCATTTCCATCTTCATCCGTGATTACTGCAATGGTATCATGAATGGTGTATTGTCCAGGTTCAACTATTGACTTGACAGTGTATGATCCTTCCATTACGAAAGGCACCATAATCTTATGCGGTTGGAAATTTTCTTCCACTTCTCCCAGCCACGTAGCAGCTTCCACTTTGTCTCCCACTTGTGCCAGAGGTTTGAAGTCCCATAGTTTATCACTATCCAATGGGAAGTTATATTCTCCACGTTTCAAGAACACTCCAGTCAATTTATCCAGGTCATTTTGCAAACCGTCATAGTTACGAGAGAGCATACCCGGTCCGAGTGTTACTTCCAACATGTGTCCGGTGAATTCCACTTCATTTCCGACTTTCAGTCCACGTGTGCTTTCAAACACCTGCACGAAGACATTATCGCCGTTCACTTTCAATACCTCAGCCATGAGTTTTACATCTCCGAGTGAGATATAGCAAATTTCGTTTTGTGCTACAGGTCCATCCACTTCCACAGTTACGAGGTTGGAGATGATTCCTTTTACTTTTCCTTTTGTTGCCATATTATGGATATTTATTATTTCTTTCTATTTCTATATTAATTGAGGACTTTATTAGAATGTCACCTCTTTTTTGAAGTCATTCATCATATCTTGGAAAACCTTTCTTCCCTTTTCAGTAGTAAGTCCATCCCAACGTTGTAGAAGTTCACATTGCAACCAGAATGCAAGGATTTTCTCTACCGAGAATGGGCACATAATGATGTGTTCTTCAAGCCAATTCCATTTCAAAGCATCCAGTTTCTTTTCCCTTTCCAACAAGTCAGCCATTTCAGCTATTCTTGCCACCTCTTCATACGATTCAAAGATGTCGGTTAAGTCAAAGTCTCTGGCATTGCTTGTTTTTAAATTCTTAGCCACTTCGTTGTTTCCTACTACACGTTTCTTCAGGTCCCATCCTTGTTTTTTACATGTGATAGCTACCAATAGATTGTTCACATTCAAATTGAATTCAAACCATGCTGCCAAAAATTTATTCTTGCATGCCATAGCACACGCATAGTATTCAGCCGCCAAGATATCTTCCATGAGGAGTTCTTGTTGGTTGTCATTGTACTTGGCATAAAACGATTGGAAGTAGGTGAGGAGTGTTTTTTGTGCCTTTCTTTTCTCCACCACCTTTCCATCTTCTTGGTAGGCTTCTTTCCATATATTCCAATCCTCTTCCGTCATTACAGCCAAAGGGTGTGGTTGTTCATCCTTTTCTTGCAATAATACCAAAAGGTGTTGGTTGTCATACTTCATGCGTAGCAGATGAAAGAGGTGGAGGTCATTTTTCGACAGAACGCCTTCCAATTCAGTTGCCAAATCTATCAACGAAATAGCCTTAGTATCTGACAAATGAATATCAGCTAATCCTGCAATGGTATAATAATAATTCATGGTGTTATCTTCTCCTTTCAGTAATCTTGACACTCAAAGTGTCTCCACGAATTTATTTTTCTGCAAAAAGCATTTGCACTAATTTCGGTCTGAGGAAAGCTTTAAAATATGCTTCAAACTCTGCATCACCGAAGGTCACTTTATATGAGCCGTCAGCCGGCATAATGGCAAATTCAGCAGCCATTTTCTTAACTTCAGTTATTTTTACGCCTTTATCTAAGAGTTCTTTCACATTAGCAACAAAGTAGTCTGTGAGTTGTTGTGCTTCTTTAGTTTGAATCTCCACATTTCCGTTTTGTGCCCATTGCTTAGTCAGATCCGCAATTACTCCTCTAAGGAAGTCCGGATTGCTTGTAGCTTGTTTAACAGCCTTTTCCACCACAGTATTGCAGATGAGGTCAGTGACTTCAGTTTTGAGTGCATTTAAAGCTTGTTTAGCGAACAATTCCAGTTCAGCCTTTGTGTTTCTTTCTATGTCCTCCGCTTTCTTTTGGGCTTCCATTACGATTTGCTCTGCTTCTTTTTGTGCCTTATTCAAGGTCTCTTCAGCCTTTGCATTCGCTTCTGCTACTATTTTAGCAGCCTCTTGGTTGCCTTTTTCCACTCCTTCGGTGTAGATTTTTTCGGTAAGTTCTTGAAGTGTTGTATTCATTACTTTCTTCTTTATATGGTTATTTCAATTTTTATTTCAACAATACTGGGTATACATTTGTTTTAGTTGGGGCATTATTTAACAAAATCCATTTCGTTTAATTTTGTTCTCCACACATCGCTATAGATTTTCGTTTTCGTCTTTCCTCCGACGAGATAAATAAAGTTTGTTTCTTTTACCACCCATACAGATGGACAATTTCGAGGCTCATAGTCTTGCGGATAACGATTAAAGAGTGTGTCAGGTACAGTCCAGTTTAATCCCTCATCAATTGATTCAAACAGTTGCCCATCTATACCGTTGTTATCCTCATCCACGCCTCCAAACATCAAGAGTTTATCTCCATACTGCACAATGGTAGCTCCTGTGATATTCAAGAATTCAGGTTGTTCTACTGAGTAATCAATCCACACATCCCCATTTTCCGTACACCATCTATTATTTAAGGTTTTTCCAGATTCAGAGACACCTCCCATTACCATTGCCTTCTCTGTATTAGTACGTGATAAGAAGGTCACAGCCGCATACTCAGCAACGGGGAATGATTCCGGTGTTTCAGTTTCCATAAACCATGTAGTTCCATCCATAGTACGTGCAAAGTAGTTTTTACCATCATCTGCTTTCACCGTTGCCCACAATGCCCCTTTGAAAGAGAACAGCAAATTGATAAATGTAATGTTGTTTGCCGTTTGCTCCGTCCATGTTTGTCCATTTCCAGAGACAAAGAGTGTGCCATCACACACGACATAAAATTTTTCCCCATACACTTGTGCTTGTCTAAAGTCCACATCATTAGGCAAACCATTTATTTGTGTTTCCACCCATGATTTTGCATCATCGGACGTATATAGATAATTGCGTAATCCGTTGCTCATCATCCAATAAAAGCCTCTTCCTTTTCGCAATAACTTTTGTGAACTACCATCTCGATTAGATATTTGGTCACACAATTTTTCCCACACATACAAGTCAGGATTTACCTGATGTACATTTACCGTGATGGTATATTCCTTATGGTTTACACCATCAGCCGCATAGTTCAACAATCTATAAGGTTGTCGTGTAAAGTCAATCGTATCCGTGCCACTTAAGTAGATGGTATCATCTTCCACAAAGAGCAATGAACCTGCCGTACTTGCGAAAGTAAACTCAGGTATCACGCTATCAATACGAGTTTGAAAAGGGAGTGAGTCTTTGTTATACACCAATCCATTATCTTGGTCAATGGTAAACACAGCCTTTTCCAAGTTTGGGATACTATCGTTTTGTTTGAATTTCAAAGAGACCAAACGAGGATCATCAGACACCTCCACTTTTGAATTTCCTCCTCCCAGACATGCTGTCATTGACACAAACAACATCGCTATCCACAGTGCAAGAACTATCTTATTTTTACGTACTTTTAACATCATAAGTTTCAAGATTCTAATTCCGAGCAAAGATAATAAAAAGGGTGTGAAATAACAAATTAAACTATTACCTCCTTAGGTGGTGGTTCTGCTGCCTCCATAAGCATCAGTTTAAGGTCT
>CALGCU010000181.1 GCA_937886455.1 uncultured Bacteroidales bacterium
CCGGACAACACCTATTTTATTCCTATTTTATCCCTATTTCATTCCTATCTTATTCCTAATCTTATTCCTATCTAATGGTAACGGTATGGTAACGGTATGATAACGGGGATGATGAGGTTATGTTCTACTGTGGGTACAAGCGTGGGAGGTAGAGAGCAAGAAGGCCTCCACGTGCAGAGAGATAGATGAGGAATGCAAGCCACAAGGCGTGATTGCTGATAATGGGGGAGAAGAGCAGATAGATTGAAAAGAAGAGTACGGTTGCCACCAACATAGAGAGCAACATAGGACGAGTGACAGTAGCACCAATATAGACACCATCCAAGAGGAATGCCGCCATTCCCGTTAAAGGAATAAAAGCAATCCAAGGAAGATAGACTGTGGCTTCAGCAAGGACTTGTGCGTCATCAGTGAGAAGATTAACAAACGATGTACCCGCACCAGAGTGAACAAGAGCATCAATCCTCCACCCCATAGAAAAAGTCGGCGAATAGTAGTGTAGAAATCCGAACGTTGACGAGCACCCAAGTATCGTCCACATACCGCCTCGCCGGCATAAGCAAAACCATCCATAAAGTAGGAGTAGAAGGTAAAGAGTTGCATCAACAGCGCATTGACTGCCAGCACCAAATCACCCTGCCTTGCACCCACAGAGGTAAAATAAAGCGTTACAGCCACCAGACACAGGGTACGCAAGAAGATGTCGCGATTGACCACAAAGAAGCGTTTCATCGCTTCCCAATGAAAGAGTTCTTTCAGCGACACCTGTTCCGTTCTATGCGCTTTATATCTACTCATGAAAAGCAACAGAGCCATAGAGAAACCCACATATTGTGCTATCAACGTACCCCATGCAACACCCTCTATCTTCATGCGTAAAGCAAAGACAAATAGCAAACTACAGAGAATATTGACTACGTTTTGCAGTATAGACACAAACATAGGGAAGCGACTATTTTGCATTCCCAAAAACCACCCCGTCATACTGTAGAGCCCCAATACAGCCGGTGCGCCCCACACACAGATGGCATAATAACGAGATGCCAACAGACGAACCTCCTGCGTGGCACCCAAAAGATGAAAAGCAAGGTTGCGTATCGGTATTTGCAGGAGAATAAAGAGTACCCCCACCAAAGCAGCAATGGCAAGTGAACGAAAGAGAATGCGCTTCTGCTCTACCCTATCCTCACTTCCATAAGCTTGCGATGTGAGACCACCTGTGCCCATACGCAAGAAGCCAAACAACCAATAGACCACATTGAAGAGCATGCTCCCCACAGCAATAGCACCCAAATAAGTAGCGTCACCGATGTGTCCCACAATCGCCATATCCACCATACCCAGCAAGGGCACTGTGATATTAGAAATAATTGCCGGCAGGGCTATGTGGAGTATTTGTTGGTCGTGTGTATTCATTAGTGGTTATGGTTATCAAATTGTTGTTGTTCTGTTGATGGAGCTCACATAGTGCTTTGCTCTCTGGTGTATTAGGGATGTTGTATGTAGAAAGACCCCCTCCGTTCCGCTCCGTTGCACTTTGCCCTCCGTCGTGTCGGGGACGACACTCCCCTC
>CALGCU010000182.1 GCA_937886455.1 uncultured Bacteroidales bacterium
AATCTATATGCATTTTTTATTGGAAAAATATACCCCATCAAGCAAACTGGGTATTACACACAGGCTCAACGGCAAAATGATACAATAAAGTTCACGTTCTTGTCCATTTTTAATAGTGTCAGTTATAATCTTTTTGCGCAAACTCAACGGGATGTAGTGCAACAAAAGGAATTGTTTGGAAAAATTATGCAAAAGGCTAACTTGCTGACCATTCCTCTGTTTATTGTACTCGCCATTATGTGTCCTTCTTTGTTTGGATTGTTGCTGGGGGAAAAGTGGCTACCTGCTGTGCCATATTTTCAACTGCTATGTATGAGCCAACTTTTCTCTATTAGTGATTTGTTGTGTTATAATTTGTTGAACGCACGTGGACACACACGTCTTACGCTACATGTGGAAAGTCTCAAAAAAACGGCTATGTTGCTATCCTTACTTTTGTTGCCAATTGGTATTCACTACACGCTGTGGGCTTATATTGGCATTTGTTGGATATGCACGCTTGCGTGGCTTGTATTGGTGCACAAAGAGATTGGACTGGGAACTAAACTTATATGGAAAAACTTTGTGCCTGCTATTGCTGTTGGTAGCATTGCGGGATGTGTCATCTGGAATATAGACTTAATCATACCTCAGATGTCGTCAGGATGGATGGCAACAAAAATTATTGTGGGCTTTACCTTGTATGTGTTACTCATAGTTCGAACATATCCTCGCTTATTCCAAGAACTAAAAACTGTCTTCTCTGCATTGAAAGATGAATAGCCTCACTACTGACTATTCTGTACAATTCTTGCACATCTCTATGGATGAACGATTTCTTAATACATGCTCACGGAATGATTGAGCGCTTTCACCATGCCAAATGGCTTTAAAGGATTGATGATACAAATTACCCAATATGTGTGCGCCTGCCTTGTCAAAGCAACAACTACGCACATTGCCTTCTGTGTCTATTACTGCGCCACTCCACAAACGCCAACAACGATTGCGTAAACGACCTTTTATAACCCAACTACCATCAGATAAACGACGATAGCGATTATACGACGGATTATGTGGCATGAGAGGATATCCTTGGGGAATGGTGTAAAACTGAGCTGTCTTGAATGAAAGAGAGTTGGCACCCATTTCTCTATACTTCTTTCTCACTTCACTCATCTCATCCTCGTTGGTGCTCAACACCAACCATTGCAATTCAATATGAGGAGTGGAAATACCGGAGTGTCGCTTGTAATCGTCCACATACTTCATCCCATTAAGCACCTTATTGATATCCCCACCGACACGGTAACAGGAATAAGACTTCTGAGATATGCCATCCATTGAAATAATCAGTTTGTCCAATCCTGATTCTACAAGTGCCTGAGCTGTACTTTGCTCTAATAATTGTGCATTAGTGGACACAATGGTGTAAATCCCCCATTCCTTAGCACGTTTAATCATCTCGCATAGCGATGGACATAATAAAGGCTCACCTTGAAAATAAAATTGTACACACCATAAATAGCCTCCCATCTCCTCCAGAATACGATCAAATAGTTGTAAATCGAAAAAACGACGCTCACGATGATACATACCCATCCCGGTTGGGCATTGCGGACAGCGTAAATTGCATACATTAACTGGCTCTATGGACAGGAAACAAGGATAATGACACACAACTGTACGTTTCAAAATCGACGATACACTGTATCCCCACAACAGACGACAACAATTCAACAAACGTTTTGTTATATAAGAAAACAATGCCGACATCCTACAAAATATACATGATGATGAGGTAAAATGCTTGCTCTAAGTGCAAAAAATGATGTTTTTTCACGATTATTTTAAAAAAACACGAAATTTCTTGTGCAAAATTACGGAAATTCATTTAAAAGATTGTACATTTGCATGCATATTGTGTGAAAAAGAAAAAGATAACTAATAATAACTATTGATTGTATAACAAAAAATCACGTTTATGAAGAAAATTTTATTGATGGCTGTAGCTTTCTTGGCCATATCTTTGAGTTCTTGTAAGGACATGGGAGCACCTACCGAAATTAGATGTAACCCTAATCCGCTTGTAGTCGTAGGTAATTCAGTTAAAGCTGATATCTCGGCCACTTTCCCTGAAAAATATTTCAAAAAGAAAGCTGTGCTTGTAGTACAACCTGTATTGAAGTATGAAGGACAAGAAATGGTTGCTGACTCTGCAGTTTTCGTAGGTGAAAAAGCAAAAGAAAATGGAACTAAAGTAGCTTACAAAGATGGTGGTAAATTGGAAATGTCTGCTAACTTTGACTACGTTCCTGAAATGGCTAAATGCGAACTCTATTTGCGCTGTCGCGTGAAAGTAGGAAAAAAAGCGTATGAAATTCCTGATGTAAAAGTAGCTGATGGTTTGGTGGCTATTGCTAAAATGGCTTCTGTAAAAGCTGACGAATTGAAACCTGCGGTAACTCCGGATAAATTCCAACGTATTATTCAAGAAGTACAAGAAGCTGATATCAACTTCTTAATCAGCCAATCTAACTTGCGCTCTTCTGAAACTAAAGCTGAAGACGTAAAAGCATTGACTGCTGCTGCTAAAGAAGCTAACGAAAATGAAAGAAAAAATATCAACGCTTTGGAAATCGCTGGATATGCTTCTCCTGATGGTAAAGAAGACTTCAATGCTAAATTGGCTGAAAATCGCCAAAAAGTAGCAAGCAAATTCTTAGCTAAACAACTCAAAAAAGATAAAGTAGAAGCTGAAATCGCAAGCAAATTCACTGCTGAAGACTGGGATGGATTCCAAAAAATGATGGAAGCTTCAAGCATCCAAGATAAAGAACTAATCCTTCGCGTACTCTCTATGTACACTGATCCTGAACAAAGAGAACGTGAAATCAAAAACCTTGCTGCTGCTTACAAAACTATTGCAGAAGAAATACTTCCTGCATTGCGTCGTTCACGCATCCAATTGACCATCGACTTGATTGGTAAATCTAATGAAGAAATCTTGGCGCTTCTCAAAGAAGATCCTACTCAATTGTCTGTTGAAGAACTTCTCTTTGCTGCAACATTGGTAAATACAGCTGATGAAAAAATGGCTGTTTATGAAAAAGCAATGGAATTGTATGCTAACGATTATCGTGCATATAATAACGCTGGTTTGATTCAATATGAAAAAGGTAACATCAAAGAAGCTGTTCGCTTGTATGCTAAAGCATTAGAAATCGCTCCGGCTGATCCTAACATCAACTACAATGCTGCTGTTGCTGCAATGGCTGATGGTGACCTTGCTAAAGCTGAAGTCTTCTTGGGTAAAGCTGCTGGAACTACTTCTGACCTCCGCAATGCATTGGGTACTTTGTATGTAATGCAAGGTGACTACGAAAAAGCACAAGCTTCTTTCGGAAATGTACCTACAAATAATGCTGCTTTGCAACAAATCTTGAATGAAGATTACAATGCTGCACGCAATACTTTGGCTACTGTAGCTAATCCTAATGGAACAACTGCCTACTTGCAAGCTGTTATCGCTGCACGTACCAACGATAAAGACGGCGTATATAGCAATTTGAAAGTAGCTGTTGAAAAAGACGCTACTCTTAAAGCAAAAGCTGCAAAAGACATCGAATTTGCTAAATTTGTTGATGACGCTGAATTCGCAGCAATCGTTAAATAAGATATAAACATCTAACTATATAGAAAGAGTGTTGCACACTGTGTGACACTCTTTCTTTTATATACTTCTGATATATTAACTCCCGATAAAAACCACCTAACATCACCGACAGTCAGAGATAGGAACATGCTAAAAAAGACTAAGCTCAACCGTTACCATACCGTTACCATTAGATAGGAATAAGATAGGATAGGGATACAAAACAGATAATATACCCCAAAAGAACACACTATATCAATAAATATTAGACAAATACTGCGTTATCCGTCTTTTTTTAGTACTTTTGCAACTCATTTATAGGAAAAATAAAAAATCTCAATAAATATATATACTTTTTTTAGATAATACATTATGAAAAGAACAGTCATTGTAGATGCTCTCCGTTCAAAAGATTTTGGACAAACCATCCAGATAAAAGGGTGGGTACGTACTAGACGTGGCAATAAAAATGTAAACTTCATTGCTCTTAACGACGGTAGCACAATCAATAACATACAAGTGGTGGTGGATATAGCTAAATTTGGAGAAGATTTCCTCAAACCCATCACAACTGGTTCTTGTATCTGCGTGGAAGGTACCTTGGTGGAGTCTATGGGTAAAGGACAAAGCGTTGAGGTGCAAGCTGAAAATATCCAAATCTATGGAACTGCCGATCCGGAAACTTACCCGTTGAAAAAGAAAGGACACACATTAGAGTTCTTGCGTGAAATTGCCTACCTTCGTCCACGCACAAATACATTCGGAGCAGTATTCCGTATGCGCCACCACATGGCAATGGCTATTCACACTTTCTTCCATGAAAGAGGATTCTTCTATTTCCACACACCGCTTATCACAGCTTCTGACTGTGAAGGTGCTGGACAGATGTTTCAAGTAACCACGATGAACCTCTATGACTTGAAGAAAAACGAAAATGGACAAATTGACTATAGTCGTGACTTCTTTGGAAAACAAGCCAGTCTTACAGTCTCTGGTCAATTGGAAGGTGAACTCGGAGCATTGGCTTTAGGAAAGATTTATACATTCGGACCTACTTTCCGTGCTGAAAATTCAAATACACCACGTCACCTGTCTGAGTTCTGGATGATTGAACCGGAAGTAGCCTTCAATGAAATTGAAGAAAACATGGAGCTTGCGCAAGACTTCATCCAATACTGTGTTAGATGGGCTTTGGAACATTGTCAGGATGACCTCAACTTCCTTTGCCAAATGTATGACAAAGAACTGATCGATAGACTTAAATTTGTCGTAGAAAACGACTTTGTACGTCTTACTTACACAGAAGGAATTGAAATCTTGAAAAATGCCATTGCTAATGGTAAGAAGTTTGAATTCCCTGTTGATTGGGGTACAGATTTACAATCTGAACATGAACGCTATCTTGTGGAAGAACACTTTAAGAAACCGGTGATTCTTACTGACTATCCAAAGGAAATCAAATCCTTCTACATGAAACAAAATGATGATGGTAAAACTGTACGCGCTATGGACGTGCTCTTCCCGAAAATCGGTGAAATCATCGGAGGTTCACAAAGAGAAGAAAATTATGACAAACTCAAACAACGTGCTACTGAAATGGGTGTGCCCGACAAAGATATTTGGTGGTATCTTGACACACGTCGCTTTGGTACTGCACCTCACTCCGGATTTGGTTTGGGATTTGAACGTTTGATGCTCTTCGTAACAGGAATGGCTAACATTCGCGACGTAATACCATTCCCACGCACCCCAAATAATGCTGAATTCTAAAAGAAGAATGCAAAGAACAATTATTACAACAGAAGACGGCTCCCCCTCTATTTATGTGGAGGCTATTGATGAATGTTATCACTCTACACACGGAGCACGCCAAGAATCTGAACATATATTTATACACACCGCTTTGAAGCAACATGCTTCAAGGCGGTTGTCTATTCTTGAAATTGGCTTCGGAACAGGATTAAACGCACTGCTTACATGCACAGAGGCAACTCTTCACAATTTGGATATTCACTATACAGGTGTTGAATTACATCCAATCTCCGAAAATGAAGTGCAACAATTATTGCCTTTCACACATCCGCACCAAGACATCTTTCTTCAATTGCATCAACTGCCACCACAAGTGTTCAAACCCATCACTTCTCACTTCTGCTTCAAGAGATGGGAAACTGATTTCACTCAAATACAGATACCGGAAAATTCTGTTGATGTAATCTATTTTGACGCATTCTCGCCAGATAAACAACCGGAAATGTGGACGCAAGAACGCTTTGATATGCTCTACAGAGCATGTCGTCCCAATGCTATTCTCACTACATATTGCGCCAAAGGAAGAGTCAGAAGGGCTTTACAACAAGCAGGATTTATAGTGGAAAGATTGCCCGGACCACCCGGAAAAAGAGAAATCTTACGCGCAATAAAGAAAAGTTAGCAATAAGAAATGCCCTTAATCTATCACCCCAAAAACATAAAGAAAGATTAGTAATCTAACTGTAGTTTGCAAAATTACATGCAAAGTTATACCATTTTGAAAAGCTGACTTTGCAATCGTTTCTTTTAGAGAAGAAATTCCGTAATATCCTTGTCAGCGTCAGCGCTTTTTTGTAACTTTGTACCCGTTTTTGGACCTCTTTTGTGGAGAGAAAAAACACACTTAAAGACTAACCATTTGAAGTAAAAGTATAACATTTTTTTAAAAATTAAAGTAATGATTAAAGTAGGTATTAATGGTTTTGGCCGTATTGGCCGTATGGTATTTCGTGCTGCTGTACAAAATTTCAGCAACGATATTCAAATTGTAGGTATAAATGACTTGCTCGATGCTGACTATTTGGCATACATGCTTAAGTATGACTCTGTACACGGACGTTTTAATGGTGAAGTATCTGTTGACGGTAATGCACTCATCGTAAATGGACAACGTATTCGTCTTACTGCAGAAATGGATCCTGCTAACTTGAAATGGGACGAAGTTGGTGCTGATGTTGTAGTAGAATCTACAGGACTCTTCCTTGAAGATGAAAAAGCACGCAAACACATCACTGCAGGTGCTAAGAAAGTAATTATGTCTGCTCCTTCTAAAGATAGCACTCCTATGTTTGTATATGGTGTAAACCACAATACATACGCAGGACAAGACATCATCTCTAATGCATCTTGTACTACTAACTGCTTGGCTCCTATCACTAAAGTATTGAACGATAACTTTGGCGTAGTGAAAGGTCTTATGACAACAGTACACGCTGCAACTGCTACTCAAAAAACAGTTGACGGACCTTCTAAGAAAGATTGGAGAGGCGGACGTGGTATCCTTGAAAACATCATCCCTTCTTCTACAGGTGCTGCTAAAGCTGTAGGTAAAGTTATTCCTG
>CALGCU010000183.1 GCA_937886455.1 uncultured Bacteroidales bacterium
ACATCAAACACGTTTCCGCTCGACTGGTCCACGCCGACATCGACACTACGGGCATCTATGTCCACGCCTTGGAAAAGTGCGATACGGAAGCAGCTAAACACTTCGACAATATATAATCGTAGAGAAATAATAGTTTCCTCTTAGTTTAAAAAATTTATCGGCAAGACAGATTATTTTTTCTTGCCAATCAATGCCTTGACACGTTCACGGCAACGTTCGAGATAAGCTTTGCGACGACGGCGTTTCTGCACTTTGTTGATCTGCTGACCCATAATAACTCCTTAAAAAATTTACTTTTATTAAATTTTCAAATTGATTCATAACAATAAATTTATTGGTTGATATTAATGTAAATTAGAACCTATAAGTTGCAGAAACTCAGCTCGTGTCTCGCTACGTTCGAAAGCTCCTATAAAGTCGGATGTCGTAGTGACAGAACTCTGCTTTTGAACGCCGCGCATACTCATACACAAATGACGTTCCTCAATGACGACTGCCACACCAAGAGGGTGCAAGGCATCGTTGATAGCTTCTTTAATCTGTGTCGTGAGTCGCTCTTGTACTTGAAGCCTCCGAGAATAAGCTTCAACAACTCTCGCTATCTTGCTCAATCCTGTGATATAACCGTTGGGGATATATGCCACATGAGCCTTACCAACAAATGGTATCATATGATGCTCACATAATGAGAACAGTTCTATATCTTTTACCACGACCATTTGGCGATAGTCTTCCTCAAAAATGGCTGAACGCAGAATAGCTTCAGGATCCTGACTATAGCCTTGCATGAGAAATTGGTAGGCTTTTGCCACCCGTTCCGGAGTTTTAATCAATCCTTCGCGGTCAACATTTTCACCTAAAACACGAATGACTTCTTTAACATGAGAAGAAATCTCTGAAGTCTTTTGGGAATCGAATTGAAAATTATTTTGTGAGGAACAACTCATAGTTATTTTGCAACTTGAATCATATCTTTGACTAAATAGACATCTCCTTTTATATTCGGGAAACGTGTAATGACATCTTGTCGTAGCAAATCAGCTTCTGTTTGATGGCGAAAATCACCTAAGCGAACTTTCCAAAAAGGTGGCTGATAGATAACATAAACAGGGATGTCAGGGTATGCTCTTTTCATGTCCTGTTCTATGTCAAAGGCTTCTTTTTTGGAGGTTTGAGGAACATTACTTGAATAAACTTGCAGACGAAAACCGCTCACATCCATAGTCTGAAGATCATTCCCGTTGATTTTCGACGCTATAACAGTTTCAATACGTTCATCTTGAAACAAAGTCACACTACCTCCCTCACTATTATTGGTGAGGTCTTCAAAAATAGCCGGACGCTGATAGGGAACAATGCTGTCTGTCTGATTTTCTGCTTTGACACACAATACACTCACGCTCCACAGCATGACTCCTATTAATAATCTTCTTAACATAAGATATGCGTAGCTATTTGTAGATGGAAAGTGCTATGTTTCAAACAGAAGGAATATATCCTACTGATATTTCATGAATCGACAAATCTTGCAAGTCTTTTCTTTGAATACGTAAGAGAGGGTGATACCACCGGTAAAATAGCCGTCAGCCCAACGAGATTGTTTCCCTTTCACCTCTCCATCAGGACCTTTAAATGGATAACCATCTAAACTTGAGAAATAAGAGTCGAAGAGTGTTTGATGACATCCTAAGTTAATACCCAATCGGAAGTTGTAAGCTATAGGGAAGTTTACACCTAAACCAAAAGGTACAGTAGGAGACAATTTGTGGAATGTGCCATCTACTGTTGCAAAGTGAGAGCAATCTACATAACTATAGGTAAAACCTAAACCTGCGTAAATGTAAAACCATTTTGACACCTCAGAGAATGGATAATATTCCACAGTTGCACTCGGTTCTGCGAAGAAAGAAGAAAATTCCTTTTGACTGCGAGGGTTAGATTGATACTCAAAGTTATTAGCTTGCAATTTACCTCCGGTCAAGTTAATGCGAACGCCTAAATGATTGTACACAGGCATCATGAATGAGATTTTACCATAATAACTCATGTGAGCAGATGCCCAATCTGATGGAATACCACCGAATAAGGCTAATCCAGGGAACTCAACGTCGCCATAATAGTAATTGGCACCACCTTCAAGAGTTAGAACATATCCACTACCTTCTGTTTTGGAATACAAACCTTTAGAACGAGGTTGCATTTGCCAAGCTGCGCGCTTTTGATAACGTCCATCATTGTTAATATAACGTCTCACTTGCGCTGTTGCCCCTAATGTAGCGCAGATAAATAATGCAATCAATAAGAGTGTTTTTCTGTTCCCCATGACATGTCGAATTTAGAATGTTTGCAAAGATATAAAAAAAATATATTACACAAAAGAAAAAACTAAGTATTTGTCAAGAAATGCAAAATCTTTTTATACTTTTACTAAAAATCTGTAATTTCTTATGTTGCTGTCCGATAAAAAGTACCTCAATACTCTCAAACCCACCAAACATCAACCTCTGCCGCGACCACTGAATAGGAATAAGATACAAAACAGATAAGAATCGGATAGAATTAAGATGCTATCAACTTCCACACTCTACTCCTCCAATAAACTTCACTTAACATCATTTTTACAACTCCTGATTACGCCTCATTCACATCAATCATAATGCTAAATTCTCAATATCTCCCATTGAAATCACTGAAACTAAAAAAGCAATACATCTTCACTGATGACAGGAAGATGTATTGCTTGAATGTGTGCCGAGTAACACTTTTTATAGCAAACTCGATGGATTTAGTGTCTCTTTTTCTATGTCAAGAAAGTATTTGTAAGTACCCACTTTGAGTTCCACACAAGCATCATAGTCGCACACAATGATGCCTTTAGGGTGCATTTGGAGGGCACTGATAGTCCACATATGATTGATAGGCTCTTCAATAGCGTGGCGTAGAGCTCGTGCTTTGTTGTGTCCGTTTACAATAATTAGCACTTCTTTAGCATCCATCACAGTGCCTACACCCACTGTCAATGCTGTTTTAGGCACTTTATTGATGTCGTTGTCAAAAAAACGCGAATTGGCAATAAGAGTATCAGTCGTAAGGGTTTTCTTGCGCGTCCTTGACGATAGTGATGATGCAGGTTCGTTAAAAGCAATATGACCATCAGGACCTATACCACCTAAAAACAAATCAACACCCCCTACAGCCTTCATTTGTTCCTCATAAGCCTTACATTCCGCTTCTAAATCACTTGCATTCCCATTAAGAATATGTACGTTTTCTGGCTGGATGTCAATGTGGCTAAAGAAATTATTCCACATGAATGAATGATAACTTTCAGGATGCTCCTCTTCTAAACCAACATATTCATCCATATTGAAGGTGATGACATTTTTAAAAGAAACAATTCCCTGACGATTTAACTGTATCAAGTGGCGATACATCCCCAGTGGAGATGAACCGGTGGGTAGGCCTAAAACAAAAGGATTTTCTTTGGTTGGGTTGGCTTGCTTGATACGTGATGCTACATAGTTTGCAGCCCACATGGACACGTTTTCGTAGTCCGGTTCTATAATTACTCTCATAGACGTAAATGTTTATTTTGTTGTGCAAAAATAATGCGTTTTCAGTAAAAAACAAACAATTTGTCTCATTGTTCAATGATAATTTTAAAAAAAATCTTACATTTACACCGACAAAATTTCAATGTAATTTTAATGTTAAAAGTATGGCTGTCAATAAAGTAATTTTATTAGGTAATGTGGGACGTGATCCGGAAGTGCGTTATGTAGATAAAAATGTGGCTGTAGTATCCTTTTCTTTGGCAACTACAGAGCGTGGGTTTACAACTGCAAATGGAACAGTAGTGCCGGAGCGCACAGAATGGCACAATGTAGTAGCATGGCGTTCATTAGCACAATTTGTTGAAAACTATGTAAAGAGAGGCTCTATGCTTTATGTGGAAGGTAAATTACAAACAAGAACTTGGGAAAAGGAAGGCCAAACACATTATCGCACGGAGATTTTGGCTGACACAATTCAATTGTTAGACAAAAGAGAAAAAAGCAATGAACCCCCAACACCTACAGATACAACCTCTGTGGTGGCTGAACCTTCAGGAGGCGAAGACCTGCCTTTCTAAATGAAATAAACTAGATTTGAAAAAAACAAGTGGCGAGGTTATTCAATAGGGGAATATCTTCGCCATTTTTCTAACAATGCTTGCATGTCATCGGGCAACTCACTATCAAACTGCATAAACTCTCCTGTCCGTGGATGAGTAAATCCTAATGTTTTAGCATGTAATGCTTGACGAGGACACACCTCAAAACAGTTTTTGACAAACTGACGATACTTGGCTGTGGTAAGCCCCTTGAGCGCTTCATTCCCTCCATAACGGTCGTCGTTGAATAAAGTGTGCCCAATATGTTTCATATGAACACGTATTTGATGTGTACGACCGGTTTCAAGCTTACATTCAACTAAAGTGCAGAACGTAAACCGTTCCAACACACGATAGTGAGTAACGGCATGCTTAGCAAGTGGATTTTCGCTTTCATCAAAAACACGAAACAACATTCTGTCTCTTGGGTCACGAGCTAGTGCGCCGATGATAGTTCCGCTATCTTCCTTGAGCACACCCCACACAAGCGCATTATAGGTCCTTTCAGTAGTCTTTTCAAAAAATTGTTGACATAAGTGAGTCTTGGCTTCCGGGGTCTTGGCCACCAACAACAAGCCGGATGTATCTTTGTCTATACGATGTACAAGCCCTACCTGACTGCTATTGGTATCAAAAGTAGGATCATCTTTAAGATGCCACGCCAAGGCATTGAGCAGAGTGCCATTGAAATTGCCAAATCCGGGATGTACCACCAGGTTGGGTTGTTTATTCACTAACACCACATCCTCGTCTTCATAGATAATGTTGAGAGGTATATCCTGAGGAATAATAGTGTAATCATTCGCCGGATGAGGAAGAATGAAAGATATTTCATCTCCGGGTTTTACGCGATAACTTGACTTTACGGGTTGACCATTTACGAGAATACTACCCGCATCGGCAGCATCTTGTATGCGGTTGCGTGATGTGCCACCCATGCAATTAAACAGGTATTTGTCAATCCGCAACAAAGTCTGTCCCTTGTCAACAATACAATGGAATCTTTCATGCGTTTGAGGGCTTGTGACGCTCAACTCGTCATCTTCAATCTCTTCTGGATCGAGCAAAGTATCAATCATTAGAAAAAGTCCTCTTCTTCTTGTTTGTTATCGGCTGTTTTGTTTTTGTCTTTTGACATCCACAAATCTATTCTGCTACCGGAGGTTATACTTTGACCGGCTTCGGGCAATTGTTGATACACATAATAGCTGTCTTCGTCACCTTCCGGAGGAGTGTCATAGTTGATAGCACCCACCACAAGACCTATTTCTAATAATTCATTACGAATTTCTGTTAAAGTCTTACGCGTCAATAAGGGCACATATATTAATTCATGCCCAATGCCTTCGCCTATCACCAAATCAATAGCTGTCTCTTCGGGTAATTGTGTGCCGACTGCAACAGACTCACCATTCATTCTGACATCAAGAACAAGGTCTTTAAATTCTGATGGCTCGTATATAACTTCATTGATTTGCAGGTGGGCTATTTTTAACATGGCTTCTGCTTGTCGATAGGAGAGGTCTATCACATTAGGAAGCGTGGCATTTTGCACACTCTTTTTATTGATAATGACATATACAGGTCGTCCTTTCTTAAGAAACGAACCAGGCTCTGGAGTCTGTTCTATAATCACACCTAATGGCTGTTTTCGGATGTAAGTAGAGTCAATCACTTGATAGGTGAGACCCTGAGTAGCAAGCAAAATTTCTGCTTCTTCTGTATATCTCCCCTTTAAATCAGGTACTTTCTCTGCTTCACCATGATGTGTATATACATCCAATGCTTTCAAGGTAATGAAAGCTATGACGAATATGAGCACACCCGCCACTAAAAAGTGACGGATGATAAGTGCTATCCAACTATTTTTCCAAAATTGCTTGAAGTCCATGTTGATGTTTATTTACGACATTTTCCGCAAATGTACACATTAAACACTGAATGAGCAACTGAGAAAATAAAAAAAGCAACAATCCATCGGATTCTTGCTCTCTTTATATAAGTTGCACAGGACGCTTATTTTTTGTGTCGTCCTTCGTCGGCAACGGTCAATTTAGCGCGACCTTTTGCACGACGTGCTGCTAAGACACGGCGACCATTTGCAGTTGCCATTCTTTCACGAAAACCGTGTTTGTTACGTCTTTTTCTTTGAGAGGGTTGAAACGTCCTTTTCATCGCTATTTATTTTTCTGTTGTTTTTACTTCGTTATTTTGGGACTGCAAAGATACGTCTTTTTTTTAAAATAGCAAACGATTGATGATTTTCCGTTAAAATAGTTGCAATTTTTTTTATTGATCCCATCCAATTCCCTTGTATTTATCAAGGTCCCATTCTTCATCTTCTTCGTTCATGTAGATAGTGTTGAATGTTTCCTCTTCTTCATCTTCGCCGTCTTCACATTGGAGTTGTTGAACATCCATAGGCTTGTGTGATATCTCTATCTCCTTCTTATATCCGTCCTTGTGTAACTCACTCCATATCAAATCTTTCAATTGATTAACACCTAATCCTGATATGGAAGAAATAAACACGGTCGGAAGGTCTTCCGGCAACAATTGTTTCATCTCATCCATCAATTCCTCATCAAGCATGTCACACTTAGTGATGGCTAATATGCGTTGCTTCTCAGCTAATTCTGGATTATATTGTGTTATTTCATTGAGTAAAATGGAATATTCTTTTTTTATGTCTGCAGAGTCAGCCGGAATAAGAAATAACAGGATGGCATTTCTTTCAATATGTCTCAAGAAACGCAAACCCAAGCCTTTGCCTTCACTCGCACCTTCAATGATTCCAGGAATGTCCGCCATGCAAAACGATTGATTGTCTCGATAACTCACAATCCCAAGATTAGGAACAAGGGTGGTAAATGGATAATCGGCTATCTCTGGCTTTGCTGCAGAAACTACAGAAAGTAAGGTTGACTTCCCAGCATTGGGAAAACCAACTAATCCAACATCTGCAAGTACTTTTAACTGCATGATAATGTTGCGCTCCACTCTGGGCTCACCCGGTTGTGAGAATCTGGGGGTTTGATTAGTGGCTGTGCGGAAATGCCAGTTGCCAAGACCGCCTCTACCTCCTTTTAGCAATATAACTTCCTGACCATCATCCTTGATGTCGCATAAAAATTGTCCATCATCTGCATCATACACCACAGTGCCACAAGGGACATCTATAATCTTGTCTTCTCCATCCTTCCCAAAACTTCTTGAACCACTTCCGTCACCACCATCTCCTGCGAAAATGTGCTTAGCATACTTGAGATGGAGCAATGTCCAGTAGTTTTTGTTGCCCCTGAGAATAATGTGTCCGCCTCTTCCTCCATCTCCACCGTCTGGACCTCCTTTGGGTATAAACTTCTCGCGATGGAAATGGGTTGAACCCTTCCCTCCTTTTCCGGAACGGCAGTAAATTTTTACGTAATCAATGAAGTTGGAATTGGACATTGTTCTAAAGTCTTAAATGATGTGTTGTATAGCTTTTTCTATGCGCTCGAAGATTTGTTCTACACTACCCATTCCGTCAATGTGAGCGTGCTGTTGCTTAGCTTTATAATGTTCATTAACAGGTCTGGTCTTAGTTTCATACACTTCAAGACGCTTTTGGATGGTTTCCAGGTTGTCATCGCTACGTCCGGAGGTCTCACCTCTTTTGAGTAAACGATTGATGAGCTCTTCTTTTTCTACTTCAAGGTTGACGAGTAATGTGTGTGCACCTTCTCTTTGTTGCAACATCGTGTCAAGGGCTTGAGCCTGTTCCACAGTGCGCGGAAATCCATCAAGAATAAATCCCTTACCATGATTATACGCATCCATGGTTTTACTCAAAATGTCAATCATCAATTGATCGGGAATGAGATTTCCTTTGGAAATGTATTGATCAATTTCTTGCCCGAGTTGTGAACCGGAAGCAATTTCCTTGCGCAAAAGGTCGCCTGTGGATAAGTGGGTGAGCTGGTATTTTTCCACCAACAAATCACTCTGTGTCCCTTTACCGGAACCTGGCGCACCAAATAAAATCAAATATAACATAACTAATACCTATAGAGTTGTTTTCTTTCAATCATTAATGACGGTGTAAATCTCTTTTAAATTTCTTCCATATCCGTCATAGTCAAGCCCATAGCCCACAATGAAATCGTTAGGAATCTTAATGGCTGCATAATCCACCTTTACATCACATTGCAGTGCCTCTGGTTTCTGTAAGAATGTGCACACATGTATGCTGTTTGCACCTTTCTCCTCAAGAGATTTGATAATGCTTTGCATGGTAAAACCGGTGTCAACGATATCCTCTACCACAATAATGTTTCTCCCTTTGATGTTTTCGTTGATACCAATCATCTCTTTAATCTTTCCGGTGGAGGAAGTACCTTGATAGGAAGCCAGTTTTACAAAACTGATTTCACAGGGAAAATCAATCTGTTTCATCAAGTCGGATGCAAACATAAATGCTCCGTTTAAAATACACAGGAACAATGGATCTTTATCTGCCAAATCTTCATTGATTTGTGATGCAACACTGCTCACTGCATTGGAAATTTCTTCTGCTGTAATGGACAGGCGAAATTGCTTATCTTTGATAGTAACTATACTCTCCATCTTTCCTCCTTTGAAATTTGAAAAAAATCTGGGCGAAGGTACGAATAAAATGTGGAATACCTTGCTTTAATGGGATGTTTTTTGCATTAAAATGTTATTTTATGTCTTATTTACCAATACCCTCCTCACTAACGTCACTAAAATATCTTTACGATTCTGCGTTTTTTTTGCTTTTCACACAGTGACATCCCATTACCTCCGTTATCACACCGTTACCATACCGTTACCATTCAATAGAAAGAAGATAGTTTCTATAATCTCCTTGCGCAAGGATTTGTTTCTTCGCTCGCTTTGTGCTATCTTTGTAACAGATAATAATAAATATAACGATTATGGGACTTTTGAATGGATTGTTAGGTAATGCGAGCGAAATAAACACGCAAGCATTACAAGAGGAGTTTGCTCCGTTATTATGCGATGGAGAAAAGATTGACGTGGCTTTTAGTCTGATTCGCGACAAAGTAATCTTCACTAACAAACGCCTTATTACACTAAATGTGCAAGGAGTTACGGGACATAAACGCAATTATCATTCAATCCCTTATCGCTCTATTACACGTTTCTCTGTGGAAACATCCGGTACTTTTGACCTTGATGGCGAAATGAAAGTCTGGGTGTCAGGTGATAACACCCCCTATTCATTTGAATTTAGTCGCAAGATAGATGTAAAGACATTACAGAGAACATTGGCAGCTCATGTATTAATGTAATAAAAACTCTTTTAAATTTAGTGAAGTATATGCAAGCGGTTATTTTAGCTGCAGGGATGGGAAAGCGCCTTGGTGACCTAACAAAGAGTAATACTAAATGTATGATAGAAGTAGGGGGAGATACGCTTATAAGCAGATTGTTGCATCAGTTGGACAATCATAATTTGAGTCGTATTGTATTGGTCGTAGGTTATAAGGCGCAAGAACTGCGTGACTATTTAACGGAAGTGAAGATAAACACACCAATTGAGTTTGTGGACAATCCTGTGTATGACCAAACTAATAACATCTATTCGCTTTATCTGGCAAAGGATTATCTCGTTCGAGAGGATACATTATTGTTTGAGTCTGACCTGATTTTGGAAGATGCTGTGATTGAAAAATTACTGAATAATCCATATCCGGATTTGGCGCTGGTTGACAAATACGAAAGCTGGATGGATGGGACTGTGGTAACGATAGATGAAGAAAATAGAATTCAGCGATTTATTTCTAATAGCCAATTTCAATACGAAGAAATCCCATCTTATTACAAAACAGTCAATGTATATAAATTCTCGCAACATTTCGCTGATACTATGTATGTCCCATTTCTTGAAGCATATTGCACTGCTTTGGGAAAAAATGCTTATTATGAACAAGTACTACGGGTAATTACTATGCTTGACAACTCAGGCATGCGAGCTTTACCTTTGTCGGGTGAGTTATGGTATGAGATAGACGATGTGCAAGATTTAGATATTGCTGAATCTATATTCGCGGATAACCAATATGACTTGTTATGCGCGCGCTATGGAGGTTATTGGCGATATCCTCACATGTTGGATTTCTGCTATCTGGTGAACCCATATTTCCCCAACAAGCGTTTATGTGATGAGTTATCTGCAAGCTTTCAAAGACTGCTGACTGAATATCCTTCTGGACAAAGAGTGAATAGCTTGCTTGCTGCTAAAGATTTTGGCATAAAACAAGAATATATGTTGGTCGGTAATGGTGCGGCCGAACTGATTAAAGTGTTTTTGGAGCAAGTGAAGGGAAAAATAGGTATCGTGCGACCTACTTTTGAAGAGTACCCTAATCGATTGAAGATAGAACAACTGGAGGTCTATCAAGCTAAAGCTCCTAATTTCGCTTATTCGGCAGATGACCTAATTAATTATTTTGAAACGAAGAATATCACCACACTGCTTTTAATTAATCCGGACAATCCAACCGGTAATTATATACCTTATGTTGACTGCTTGAGACTTGCAGAATGGTCTAAAAAGAAAAACATTAACCTGATATTGGATGAGAGTTTTATAGACTTCTCTAATGAACACCTAACATTCTTGCAAAATGATGTCCTTGAGAAATTTAATAATTTGATTATTATAAAGAGTATTTCTAAATCCTATGGTGTCCCTGGTTTGAGATTGGGTATATTAGCTACTTCAAATGCAATGTTGATAGCCAATCTTCAACGGAGTGTATCCATTTGGAATATTAACTCATTTGCGGAGTTTTTCTTGCAAATTCTGGGTAAATACGAAGGTGTTTATCTGCAAGCAATGGATAATTTTAGGAAAGAACGAAAACGCTTCGTGGAGGCATTAAAAGGAATCAAATTCCTACGTATTATACCATCAGAAGCCAATTATTTACTATGTGAGGTGTTAACCCCTCACACTCCTCGAGAACTGACCATCAGACTGCTAAAAGAATCAAATATATTAATCAAAGATTGTACAAGTAAATGTAATGCGCCATACATACGCATAGCTGTGAGAAACACGATAATGACAAACTTATTAATGCCTTAAAGACAATAGAGTGAGTGAGATAAACAAAATATGTATATGTGGAGGTGGTGGATTAGGACACACCTGTGCCGCTGTTCTGTCTTCAAACTCTAATCTGGAGGTGATGATGTATACGAAACATCCTGAGAAGTGGAATCATGAATTTATTGTTGAAGATGATAATGGTAAATGTATTCAAGGACATTTATCCATTATCAGCAATTTACCACAAGAGGTGATTCCACAAGCAGACCTCGTTTTATTATGTCTTCCCGCTTTTCTTGTACAATCAACACTAATAACCATAAAGCCGTTCTTGTCAAAAAACGCAATTGTTGGTTCGGTGGTTGGTAATACAGGCTTCTTTATCTTTGCACATCAAATATTGCATAACACATCTATTGGCTTATTTGCATTTCAGCGTGTACCATATATTTCCAGAGTAATAGAGTATGGCCAAAAAGCAGCTTTGTTAGGGTACAAAGAGGAATTATTGATGGCTGTAGAAAATATTCAGAAAATACATGAGTTCTCGCAGTGCATCAGTTCTATGTTTTGCACACCAACTAAAATAGTTGACTCTTTTTATGAAGTTACACTCAGCAATAGCAATCCTATTCTTCATACCGGACGCTTATACAGCATGTGGAAAGATTGGAAAGGGCAAGTATATGCGCAAAATCCACTTTTCTATCATGATTGGACTGATGATGCTTCGCAGATATTATTAGAGATGGATAAAGAGTTTTTTGACTTGTTACATGTATTGGGAGTTAATTCTAGAAATATACGCACACTATTAGAACATTATGGAGTGAGTAATGCTGTTGCTTTGACACAAAAACTCAAAAGCATACCATCATTTGCCAATATATTGTCACCTATGCAATGTGTGGATAATGGATGGATTCCAGATATTAATAGTCGATATTTTACTGAGGATTTCCCTTTTGGACTGCGTTTTATATATGAATTAGCACATCAACATAATTCACCATGCCCAACAATAGACAGAGTATATCATTGGGGAATAAATTTAATTGAAAAAACACATGAGAGACTTACTTGTTAAAATAGCTCTTCGATTTGGTGTATATCAACGCATTGTAGAATACATCAATCGAGTTAAGTTTTGCATTCAAGCTCGCCGAATGCGAAAAAATGGATTGCAGATGTTGGCTACCGCCAATCAGGTATTTGATAACATGAACATAAAGGCATTTCTTACTTATGGGGTACTACTTGGTGCATATCGTGACCATGGATTCATTTCATATGATCCTGATATTGACCTTGGTGTACTTGCTGATGGATTGCCTGATGATTTACATGAGCAGATGCAAAAAGCAGGTTTCCAATTATATCGCCAAGGCATACTTGCTAATGGAATAGTGTTTGAAGAAACATATTTATATAAGAAACTACACTTAGACATCTTCTATTATTTTCAAGAAGGAGATGATTATTATAGTATCAT
>CALGCU010000184.1 GCA_937886455.1 uncultured Bacteroidales bacterium
TATACTCGGTGTTCGATTGCCGAACACATATGGCACAAGTTGTTTACGAAGACCCGATACATCACCTCTCGGGCAAAATCTCCAAAAAGTACCGCACTTGCTACAACTACCGCAAGCGTTCCGACCGCAAGTACACATCCGTACATGGCGACCGCACCACTCCAGTTTCCGCATCAGAACGAGCATGGCGTGACCTGTTCACCCAAATATGCGCAGCCACTCGCGACCGCTTGATGGATCCCAATCACATCGCAATGGATCAAGTCGGCTTCCGCATGCAAACCAAGTACAAGACCCTGTACCAATATGTTTGGAACTTGATGCGCGACCAACTGGAAGGCAAGTAATACCCCTGATGTTTCCTGCTGGCGAGGCACATCACCTCGCCACAGGTAACATCACCTGTGCAAAGCGTACCCAACCTCGGCTAAGCCGACATAACCCGCCAACGGCGCATAACCTCACAAAGTGACATAACCTGCCCAAAGGGCACAAAACCCCAATTATGAACAAACTAACTGACACTCAAAAACAACGGCTTATGAAAGCCATCAAATACCTGGCGTTGTCTATCGCTACCGCCATCGCCATGGCGCTCGGACTGACGTCCTGCAATGTCACCCGCACCATCACCACCGAAAGCCGCTCCATCACCCGCGGCGACACCGCCATCATCATCCAGTCCAAAACTATTGAATCCTACAACGCCAAAAAGAATTAGAATAGGAAGCAACCATCCGGATTTTCCGGATAGTTCAAAACGAGGACACCCGATAAGTGTAACGCAAGGTGAGTAACAATTTGTTATAATCTAAGAAGATAATTTGGTAGTTTCCCTTATTTTTTGTATCTTTGCACTCAATAATCATAACATTAACCACTAACACCCAAATTTATTATGACTAAGAAAATCGTTGTTTTTACTGGAGCTGGCGTATCCGCAGAGAGCGGATTAGGTACTTTTCGTGGTTCTAACGGCATGTGGGACCGCTATCGCATAGAAGATGTGTGTACCCATGATGCATGGCTCAACAATCCTCAACTTTGTGTAGAGTTTTACAATATGCGCCGCCGCGAAGCCCTTGCAGCGCAACCCAATGCCGCACATTACGCCATTGCACGCCTGCAAGAAGTCTTTCCTGACACCCAAGTCATCACCCAAAACATTGACAACCTCCACGAGCGTGCGGGTAGTCACGATGTTATTCACCTGCATGGTGAAATCACCAAGCTACGCTCTGAAACTAACCAACTAGCCACCATCGACTTAGATGGCTGGGAGCAACACTATGGCGACCGCCATCCTGATGGCTCACTCCTTCGTCCTTATGTGGTCTTTTTTGGCGAAGATGTGCCGTATTTCCCTTTGGCTTGCGAGGTGGCTAGCCAAGCGGACATCCTCATCGTAGTAGGAACTTCGCTCAATGTCTATCCCGCGGCCGGACTTGTGCGTTTCGTGCCCAAAGGTACGCCTATTTTTGTCATAGATCCCGAAGCGGACACTATGACTGCCGTGAAGGATGCCATTTTGCTGAAGGAAACGGCCACCGAAGGCATGAAGAAGTTGGTGAAACTGCTTAAAATCTAATCCTCTGCTGGTTGACAGGCACCAGGTCTTTGACATCTTCCACAAAATGCTTAACTTTGCAGGTTGGAACGCAAATTCTCCTTCTAAAAGAAGGAAACCTGCTCCTTGAGACTGCAAAAACTTAATACATCATATATGAAACAGTACACTCGCATTAACAATCTGATGGGTTGGTTCGTCTTCGCCATTGCAGCGTTCACTTACTGCACAACGGTGGAACCAACTGCCAGTTTCTGGGACTGCCCTGAGTTTATCACCACGGCATACAAGATGGAAGTGGGACACCCTCCCGGTGCGCCCTTCTTTATGCTGACCGGCAATTTCTTCTCACAATTTGCCAGCGACCCCTCTCAGGTGGCGCTCTGCGTGAATCTCATGTCGGCAATCCTGTCTGCCCTCTGTATTCTCTTCCTCTTTTGGAGCATTACGCACCTTACTCGCAAACTCATCTGCAAAAATGGCATTGTGGAGACAGGAACTCAAATTGCCACAATTATGGGAGCAGGCGTTTGCGGTGCGTTAGCCTATACGTGGAGTGATACGTTCTGGTTTTCGGCTGTTGAAGGAGAAGTTTACGCTTACTCTTCGTTCCTCACGGCTATCGTATTCTGGCTCATCCTAAAGTGGGAAGACCATGCCGATGAACCTGGAAGCGACCGTTGGTTAGTACTTATTTTCTACCTCACAGGTCTTTCAATTGGTGTGCACTTGCTCAACCTCTTGTGTCTTCCTGCCATTGTGCTCGTTTACTTCTACAAAAAGAAACCTAACGCTAATGCCAAGATGTCGCTCTTAGCCTTAGCCATCAGTTTTGTGCTTATCGCACTCGTGCTTTACGGCTTAGTGCCCGGTATCGTTAAGATTGGCGGTTGGTTTGAACTCTTCTGTGTCAACACCTTAGGCATGGGATTCAATAGTGGACTTGTGTGCTACATTCTCTTGCTTATTGGCGTTGTGCTTACTGCCATTTGGAGCACTACACGTAAGAACCGCACACTTATCAACGGCCTTTACCTCGCTTCTGTAGGTTTGTTGGGCATTCCCTTTATTGGAAGTGGCGCGCTCTCTATTGTCTTGGGCTTCGGTTTACTCATCGTGCTCGGTATCTTACTTCAATGGAAGACCCGTGACGGAAACTATTTGATGCGTAAGCGACTTCTGAACACGTCTTTGCTTTGCATGTTGATGATGATGGTAGGTTATTCTTCGTATGCGGTAATCGTGATTCGCTCTACGCAGAACACTCCCATGGACCAGTCATCTCCTGAAGACATTTTCACTCTTGGCAGCTACTTAAACCGTGAGCAGTATGGTTCTCACCCACTCTTCTACGGCGCTCCCTATACGGCGATGCCCATTGACGTTACAAAGAAGAACCATATCCAACGTCACGAGAAGGTTAACCCAAATGAGCCCGATCGTTACGATGAGATTGAAGTGACTGACGCTTATGTTTACGCTCCTGAAACAAAGATGCTCTTCCCTCGTATGCACTCTCGTGCCTATACGGAAAGTTATGAAAGCTGGTGCGGAGGTGTGGACAAAACAGTCAAAACGTTTACTTACAATGGTTATCCTTCCCCCTGCGAAATGCCTTCGCAGGCCGACAACATCAAGTTCTTCTTGAGCTATCAGGTGAACTTTATGTACTGGCGCTATTTCATGTGGAACTTTGCGGGACGTCAAAACGACATTCAGGGAAAGGGTGAACCCGATAAGGGCAACTGGATTACGGGCATCTCATTCATCGACAACTTGATGTATGGCGACCAAAGTTTATTGCCTGACTACATGAAGAACAACAAGGGTCGCAACGTCTTCTTCTGTCTCCCGCTCCTTTTAGGGTTGCTCGGAATGTTCTGGCAGGCAATGAAGAGCGATCAAGGCATACGCCAGTTCTGGGTAGTCTTTTTCTTGTTCTTCATGACGGGACTTGCCATCGTGCTTTACTTGAACCAAACACCCGGTCAGCCACGTGAGCGCGACTATGCTTATGCCGGTTCGTTCTATGCCTTTGCTATGTGGATTGGTCTCGGAGTGGCGGCCATCGTAGATTTGCTCCGTCGCGTAATTTCGCCTAAGATTGCTACGGGAATTGCTTGCACCGTTGGCGTTCTCGTACCCATTCAGATGGTAAGCCAAACCTGGGACGACCATGACCGTTCTGATCGTTACGCATGCCGTGACTTTGGTATGAATTACTTGAACACCCTCCCCGAAAAGGGGAACCCCATCATCTTCACGAATGGTGACAACGACACCTTCCCACTTTGGTATGCACAAGATACGGAAGGTCTCCGCACGGATGCTCGCGTTTGTAACCTTTCGTACCTCCAGAGGGACGGGTACACTGACCAGATGCGCCGTCAGGCATGGGATTCTCCGGGTCTCCCCATCACTTGGAACCGTTACGAATATGTGGACAACAAGGGGCATGATATATTTAATGTAGCCCCAGAACGTAAGGCCGAACTCGACACCTTAAAGAAACGTAACCCTGAGGTGAACCCCTATGAGTTGGACCTTGCCGGGAAGCACATTGCAGGTGGACTTAAACCGTCCGGAAGCAGCCAAAGACATCTGCGAATCCTTGTTTGTAGCCGGGGGACTGGTGCTTTCTCA
>CALGCU010000185.1 GCA_937886455.1 uncultured Bacteroidales bacterium
TTTTACATGCTATTATGTGAAATTTCGCCCCTACAGGGCTGTTTTGTGTTGTATCGTATTGTTTCATAGCCCTAATGGACTATGCTTTAAAATTTAACCCTTTTCAGGGTATTCTTATATTGATGATGATTGTATCTTAATCTTACTGTAGGACGGGCGCGGGTGAGGGGGAGGAATGAGGAAAGGTCGATGCGGGTGGCATCGACCTTTCGGGTATTTGGTTTGTTATGTGTTTTGGGGGGTTATTTAATAACTGTTCCCAAAGCATTGTACTTTACTCCGTCGCGGATAATAACGAGTTGTCCGTTTTCAATGCGTTTTACTGCTTTGTCTTGTGGTAAAACTGTTTGAATCAAGTCGGTTGGTTTGTTTTTATCCACAGCAGCCGGTCCGAAACCTCCACGTCCGTTAGCGGCACGTACTGTCATACCTTCTTTCATGATAGTAGGCAATTCAGTAGCAAATTCGCATACGCCATCCACAGTAACAAGGAAGAGTGTAGCATCGGTTGCGTCCCATGTGATATTACCACTTTCATCCACTACATAAGCCAATTCCAATTGTTTGGTATCAGCAGCCGGATTCCATTCACCGAAGAAGTTTGCATAGCTATAATTAGCCGCTTGTTCAGCAGTGAGGATTGTTTCCACTGTTTTTTCAGAAGAGCCTTTGAACGTAAGCACATGGCTTGCCGGAGAGATTACATTGCCATCCACATCCATTGTGTTGTATTCACCGAATACTGTAGGCAATGAATTGTTCATACCTGTGATAGTCCAACGGTCAATAGAAGCCACACCATCTTTTTCTTTCAAGAATGAGAAGTTGCCTGCGCTATAGTCCACTGTAGTGTTCAAATAAACCACTTGTGGAGCATTGTTCCAAGAACGGCTGAGTGAAACGATAGGACATTCAGACTTGATAACGCAGCTTTCAAATACATAACCCTTATCAGATGCGTCAGCGTTGCTTGCTGTGATGCAGTCTTCACCACCACCGGATGTGTTACGTCTTTCGCAGTATAATTCTACACCGTTGAAGTAAACACTACCATCACCGCAGATGTAGTCCACTGTACCATGGATAGAACCACCTTCAAAGTAGCGTACAGCACCAATCTTATTACTGTAGTAGGTGTCTTGGTAAGACAAGAGGCGTACGTTCTTGCAGATAGTACCTGTGGCTTTATCTTGCAAGGTTACAGCACGACCGTTATTTGCTTTGTAGTAGTCTAATGCGTTTTGCAAGGTGAGGTCTTGGAAGTAAGCATTATTACCAGTCAAGAGAATAGTAGCTGTGTTGTTGATAGACTCAGTGCTTGCGTCCGGTGCGTTGAGGATGATAGTACCTTCCATTGATTCACCGATGATGCTTACGCTGTCAACAGAGATTTGTGTCAAGACTTTTTCTCCCAAGTCGTATGTTCCATTAGGCAAGAACACCTTGTCACCTTTTTGCAATTGCATGAGTGTGAGAAGCAATGCACCGGCATCACCTGCAGGCACTACATAGTAACCACTTTGGTCCTTTTCAACCTTTTCAGTGACGTTGTAGATAGACACGCCGTGGATATAAGCTTGGTCGCCCATTACCAAACGGATGGTGTCGGGAGCACCGGTGTAGAAGAAAGTAGAAGCAGCACCATCACTTTCAACCAATGCAGGGAAAGCAGTGATGGAGTCACCGGTAGATTTCACGTAAGCTGTGATGAGAGCATCAGCAGAGTAAGCACAGTTTTTAACTTGGATGTAGGCATTTTCAGCCACTGCCAATTCGATGACACCACCGGCAGCCAATTTCCAACCATGGTTGTTATAGTAAGCACCATTGGTGATAGCAATACATTCGTGGTCTTCATCATACCAGCTTGGTTGTGTCATATCATACAAGTAGTATTTACCAGTTTGAGCCACTTCAATTTCAGTAACGCTTGCATAAACTTTCATGTCGCCCATGATAGCTGAGCCTTCAGCGATTTTCACACCAGAAAGATTAGTCCATCCACGGAATGCATAACCTTCAGCGACAGTAAGGTCGGCTGCAGTGTATTTAGGAGTGAATTTATCGCCAGGAGCAACGATATCCTTTCCTAATTCCACACCATTTTGGTCGTAATAAGTGATGGTGTAGTCCGGCACGAATGCGCAGGCTTCCACTTTGAGGTAAGGAGTGTATTGAGCACCCACAATGGTTAATACATCAGCTTGTTCAACATTGTAAAGGAAGGTTACAGTTCCGCCATTGTGGTAGCAACCCGGAGTTTTGACATCCAAAGAAGCCAATTGTTCACCTGCTTGGTTTTTAATCACAGCATTAGTAGAGCTATATTCGCATCCACCGATAGTGATCAATACCGGACCATCCACAGGGATAACCGCTTGGAAATTGTCATATCCATGAGAGTCATTGCGATAAGTACCAGTGATGGTTACATTAGAAGGCACAGCAGCGGGGTCGTAATCACTACCCTTTGACATATCAATTTCAAAGTTGGTAAAGTCACGGTGAACACTACCATAGATTGCCATTTCAGTCATGTAAGCATTTTGAGCGCCATTCAAGTTGTACCAACGTAAGATAACGTTTTTCATATTTACCGGCACTTCAACCGCAGTACCCGCTTGGTTGCAGTAGGTAGAATAAAGGGTATCCCATTCTGTTGCGTCAACAGTTTTAGCCAAAAGTCCCCATCCACGGCTACCACCGGTAGCGGCATGTACGTAGGTAACCTTAGTGACATCAGCCAAGACAGAGGTTTCGATATACGGAGTAGCAGTTTTAGCCGCCATTGCATAACCCGGAGTGATTACTTCCGCTGTATGTTTAGAGTTGGTACCATCAGCATCCACTTGTACTTCAGCCAATGTGAATGTGAGTGTTTCGTTGCTACCGCTTGTAGTCACTGTTTTAGTGGTTGGAGTAGCAGAAGAAGCGATGTCTTCCCAGTCTTGGAAATTAGTAGCGTAGAGTTTCATTTCGATGTCACTACCAACACCCGGTGTAGGTTCTTCAGTAGATTTATTGATTACTGTCACACTGTGGATATAAGCTTGGTCACCCAGTGTGAGAACCAAGGTCGTAGCTTCGCCGGTGTACTCAAAAGTAACCGCTTCGCCATCCGTAGCCACTTTAGCAGGGAAAGAAGTCACAGCCGCTCCGTCTTTGGTAGTTACAGTGATGTCAGCTTCAGCAGAGTATTGGCAGTTGCTCACTTGAATAGTAGCGTCACCTGCTACAACCAATTCGATAGTTCCAGTACCCTTGATGTGCCATCCGTGGTTGCTATGATATGAACCATTGGTGATGGTGATTAATTCATGTTCATCTTGGTACCAAGTAGCTTTAGCGAGGTCGTAAGTAAATTTCTTACCCGGAGCAGCCACTTCAATTTCAGTAACAGCAGCATACACTTCCAAGTTAGCATCAATCACAGTTCCTTCAGCCACTTTGATTCCATCCGCTTTTTTCCATCCACGGAAAGCATATCCTTCTTGCAGAATGAGGTCTTTAGCCGCATAAGCCGGAGTGAATGTAGCATTAGCGCTCACAGATTCTTCGCCTAATTTTGTACCGTTTTGGTCGAAATAAGTCACTGTGAAGTTAGACACAGCCTCCGTAGCCTCCGCTTTGAAGTAAGGGCTATATTGGCCTAAATAAACGATAAGTGAGTCTTCTTCGGTGCTGTTGTAGGTCCATGTAGCCACACCACCATTGTGATAGCAACCCGGTGTTTTCGTGTCAATCGTAGCCAATACAGCACCAGACTTGTGAGAAGTAACAGTAGCTTGTTTACCTGCATAATTACAGCCACCAAATGTCATTTTTACCGGGCCGTCCACTTTGAATCCAATAGTGTAGTCCACCCATCCGTGTTGTGCACCATTAAAACTTGCACCAGAGCCAGTCACGCCATCCGGCAGGACAACCGTTTCTGTGGTCAAGTCAATCTCAAAGTCAACAAAGCTTCGAGCTGCCTGCATTGATACTGCACAAAATATCAACGCGAAGAAAATTGTAAACTTTTTCATGCTATTATTTTTTAAAATTAACAAAGCAAAGTAACAAATAATTTATGTTTTACACAAAAAGATTACACTTTGTTTTGAATGTAAACATTATTTTTCCACCATTAACGGCATTTTTTTCACATAGCTCACATCTCCTTTTTGATTGCAAACCGCAAAAACACAATGTGTGTTGTCTTGTCCCCAGATGGCAAATTCATCAGCAGACAGACGGCTAATCGCCTTGATGGAGCACGCCTCATCCGTCAGTATAGGAGTGGTATGTATTGTATAATTTTCTTTCACCGACAAGATTAGTTTATTTGCAGCATCAGTCGTTTGACAGAAAATGAGGTAGCCATTCTCCACATTGGTCACAAACAGCGGGAGCACCTGAGCCGGGTAATTATAT
>CALGCU010000186.1 GCA_937886455.1 uncultured Bacteroidales bacterium
TACGCTATATATGATATGAATTCAAAATCGCGTGTTTTGACTAATAGTATCCTTTTCTGACTATAAAAAATGGAGGATAGTGCCGCGGCATTATCCTCCTTAATTATTGATTGGTAACGTACTTATTTATTCTCAATCACCAACGCACCATCCTGTGCGTCTACCACAATGGGCAATTCCTTAACCACTGTCCCCGCCAAAATATCGTGGCTGAGTCGGTTGAGCAACATGCGCTGCAGGGCACGCTTCACGGGGCGTGCTCCAAAATGCGGATCGTAGCCTTCGTGTGCAATAAGTTCAAGCGCTTGTTCTGTCAGCGTGAGTGTTACTTGCTGTTCTGCCAATCTGCGGCGAATTTGATTGACCTGGAGGCGCACAATTTCCTTGATGTCCGACTCGCTCAAGGGGTGGAAAAGGATGATGTCATCCACGCGGTTTAAGAACTCGGGGCGGATAGTCTGCTTCAACATTCCCATTACCTCATCCTTCAATTTATCCCCTTCGTGAGCGAAGAAGTCTTCGTTAGACGTTCCTGCCTCACGCGCCGCGTCAAAACGGGCTTGAATGTGCGCACTGCCGAGGTTTGAAGTCATGATAATGATGGTGTTTTTGAAGTTTACCGTACGCCCTTTGTTGTCCGTCAGGCGACCGTCGTCGAGCACCTGAAGCAGAATGTTAAACACGTCAGGATGCGCCTTTTCTATCTCGTCGAAAAGCACGACGGAGTAAGGTTTGCGGCGCACGGCTTCGGTAAGTTGTCCGCCTTCATCATACCCAACGTATCCCGGAGGAGCCCCCCCGAGGCGGCTTACACTGTGCTTTTCTTGATACTCACTCATGTCTATGCGTGTCATCATGTTTTCATCATCAAAGAGGTAGTCAGCCAGTGCTTTTGCCAATTCCGTTTTACCCACCCCTGTAGTACCAAGGAAAATGAATGAACCGATGGGTCGTTTGGGATCTTGTAGTCCGGCTCTGCTACGTCTGACAGCATCTGAGATGGCGCGTATTGCTTCGTCTTGCCCGATTACACGTTTGTGCAGTTCGCTCTCAAGGTTGAGCAGTTTGTTCATCTCGCTTTGCATCATTTTTGTTACCGGTATTCCTGTCCATCTGCTCACCACCTCTGCTATGTCATCCGCATCCACTTCTTCCTTAATCATAGCTTGTCCGTGTTGCATTTCCGTGAGTTTCGCTTTGTCTGCAACAATGTTTTCTTCAGCCTCTTTGATTTGTCCATAGCGAATCTTTGCCACTTTTTCATAATCGCCCTCCCTTTCGGCTCTCTCGGCTTCATACTTTAGTTGCTCAATCTCAATCTTAGTTTGTTGTATGTGGTCAATGAGTTCCTTTTCGCTTTTCCATTGAGCATACATTTTGTTGCTCTCTTCCTTTAGATTGGCAATTTCTCTGTTTAGAACTTCCAATTTTGCCTTGTCGTTTTCACGTTTGATAGCCTCTCTTTCAATTTCACGTTGCTTGATGTTGCGTGTTATGTTGTCAAGTTCTTCCGGCACAGAGTCGGCTTCCAAGCGTAGTTTTGCAGCGGCTTCATCCATTAGGTCAATGGCTTTGTCAGGTAGAAATCTGTCAGTGATGTATCTATTGGAAAGTTCCACAGCTGCAATGATAGCATCATCTTTGATACGCACTTTGTGGTGGTTTTCGTACCGCTCCTTTAGCCCTCTAAGTATAGAAATTGTGCTTGCTTCGTCGGGTTCGTCTACGAGTACAGTCTGAAAACGTCGTTCCAGCGCTTTATCTTTCTCAAAGTATTTTTGGTATTCGTCCAATGTGGTGGCGCCGATGGCTCTAAGTTCCCCTCTTGCCAATGCCGGTTTAAGAATGTTGGCGGCATCCATAGCTCCGTCACTTTTTCCAGCCCCCACAAGGGTGTGAATTTCGTCTATGAATAGAATCGTTTCCCCTTCTGCTTGGATTACCTCATTGATTACAGCTTTCAGTCGTTCTTCAAACTCTCCTTTGTATTTCGCACCAGCAATCAGAGCTCCCATATCCAGGCTGTAGATTTGTTTGCTTTTGAGGTTTTCCGGTACGTCTCCTCTTACAATTCTATGTGCCAGTCCTTCGGCAATTGCAGTCTTTCCAGTTCCCGGTTCCCCTATCAGTATGGGGTTGTTTTTTGTGCGTCTGCTTAGAATCTGTAGTACCCGTCTGATTTCTTCATCCCTTCCAATTACCGGGTCGAGTTTTCCAGAGCGTGCTTTTTCGTTTAGGTTAATGGCGTATTTATTCAGTGCTTGATAAGTTTCTTCAGCTGTTTGTTGTGTTACTCTGTTGCCTTTTCTGAGTTCGTTAATGGCAGCGCGTAGGTCTTTTTCGTTGAATCCTGTGTCTTTTAGTGCTTGCGCTACATGATTATGTGTGGTGAGTAAGCTTAGTAGTAGGTATTCTACACTGACATACTCATCTCCGTCTTTTTTAGAAAGGTCTTCCGCCTTTTGCATTACATTGTTTGTGTCTCTGCTCAAATAGGGTTCCCCTCCACTCACTTTAGGAAGTGATTGCAGGATGTTGTCGGTAACAGAGGTCAATAAGTTGTAATTTGCTCCGAGTTTATTGCAGATAAACCGCATGAGGTCTTCGGCTGTATTAAAAAGACTTTTTAGTACGTGAGCCGGTTCAATAGCCTGGTGTTGATATTGCTGTGCCAGGTTGATTGCCCCTTGAATGGTTTCTTGTGTTTTAATGGTGAGTGTGTTAATGTTCATAGTTTTCTTGTTTAGTGGTTTTGTAACATATTTATGTTGTATTTTGTTTAATTCTTTGCAAAGTGTACACCAATAGTTGTTTTTGTGTCAAAATGACATGAGTGTGTGTTGGATTTTAGTTGCATTGTGTCAATATGGCTGATTGTAAATTATTGGTGTCCGCTGTAAAGCATATTCCTACCTAATGGTAACGGAGATGATAGGACGGGCGGAGCCCTACAGGACGCTCACTATGTGAGCTAC
>CALGCU010000187.1 GCA_937886455.1 uncultured Bacteroidales bacterium
ACAACAACCTACTACATCAATGATTTTTTTCCTGCATTGCAACAAATAGACTCTCTCTCGTCTGAGGGTGTTTATCTGGCTTGCGATTCTACATGCCACACTTTTGTGGCTGCTGCCTCACAAGCAGGAATATATCCTATCACTGTGTGGGCGGAAGGAATTCCTCACACTTTGGTTGCTGCTTATGTGACGGATAGCCAAGAAGCACCAGTTCTGTATACAAAATGTGCTTGCGATGACACTCTGCGCATCGGATTTACAGAACAACCACAACAAGTCCTGGCTTTGTGGAATAATACGCTACTTGACCCAACTAACATATCGGTTGATTCTGAGCAAATTAAATTAACTCTACCGACCATCAAAAATGCTCCAAAACGTAGCTTCTTGAGAGTGTATGCTTTTGCTGACGGACGTCTGTTTAGTGATATCATGTTGCCTCTGGAAATGGGAAAAGTACTCACATCTCCTGCTCAAATCACACGTCATGATAAACATGCTCAGATTCTTTATTCGCTAATGATTGACCGCTTCCATAATGGAAATCCAGATAACGACTGGAAAATGAATAATCCCGAAGTGCTTGATATAGTGGACTATCAAGGTGGAGACTTAAAGGGTATAACTGAAAAAATCAAAAGCGGATTCTTCCAAGACTTAAATGTCAATACAATATGGATTTCGCCTATTAGCCAAAATCCTTATGACGCATGGGGACTATACCTTGAACCACGCACTAAGTTCTCGGGTTATCACGGTTATTGGCCTATATACATCACTGCGCTTGAACGTCGTTTTGGTACACCTGATGAGCTGAAAGAACTCTTGGCTGTAGCACACGAAAACAATATCAATGTCATCTTAGACTATGTGGCAAACCACATGCACATCAATAGTCCTACACTTCAAGCTCACCCAGATTGGGCTACTGACTCCATCACTCCGGATGGACGTCGCAACTTTGAATTGTGGGATGAGTTCCGCCTCACTACATGGTTCGACCGCCATATACCTTCGCTTGACTTGGAAAGAGAAGAAATATACGAACCGCTCACTGACTCTGCCCTCTATTGGCTCGCTGAATATGACTTGGATGGATTCCGTCATGACGCTTGTAAACATATTCCCGAAGTATATTGGAGAACGCTCACAAGAAAAATCTATGAACGTTTCCCCGATAGAACTCTTTATCAAATCGGAGAAACTTATGGTAGCCCTCAACTCATCGGTAGTTATGTCAAAACAGGTATGTTGGATGCTCAGTTCGACTTTAATGTTTATCACACTGCCATTGATGCCATTGGCCGTGAAGGTAGAAGCATGGCTGAAATAGCACGCGTGGTTAGTGAAAGTGGTAGAGCCTATGGCTCACACCATGTGATGGGAAATATCAGTGGAAACCACGACAAAGCACGCTTCATCTCTTTGGTGGGTGGCGAACTTTCTTTTGATGAGGATCATAAATACGCCGGATGGAACAGAACCATCGGAGTGGGTAATGCTGAGGTGGCTTATCCGCGACTCGCACTCTTGGAAGCAATTAACTTCTGTATTCCGGGAGTACCTTGCCTCTATCAAGGTGATGAGTATGGACAACCCGGAGCGAATGACCCCGACAATCGTCGTATGATGCGATTTGATGGATACACCCCACTCGAACAACAACACTTGGATAAGATGAAAACACTCGCTGAACTGAGACGCAACAACTTGCCACTCATCTATGGTGACTATCTGCCCCTCTATGCCGACGAGGATGTGTATGCTTTCGCACGTGTTTACTTGGGTGAAT
>CALGCU010000188.1 GCA_937886455.1 uncultured Bacteroidales bacterium
GGAACTAGATAGGAACTAGATAGGAACTAGGTAGGAACTAGATAGGAACTAGATACAACGATGATTGTCGAGACAACACAAACTGCATGATTCCAACCGTGCGAAACATTATATGGAAACACTTGCATAAACCCCCTTGTGTTACTTCTCATTTATACACGAATTCCGTCATTTTTTTACACTTAAATTTAAGTGCGTGCCAATTCATAATACATAAAACATTTTTTTGACACCATGCTTTTGTTAATGAATAAATAATTTTGCTCATTGATTATTGTGTCAAATTTAAATCTTTATAGGTATGAAAAAAGTATTATTAATGCTTCCTTTGCTCACACTGACTACAATGCTTTTTGCAGGAAGCCCTATCTTCGTTGACTTCGAAGATTCATCACTCCCTGATGGATGGACATCAACTGGAGTAACTTTTAAAAAGGATAATGGTAGCACACGCGCAGCAATGGGTGGAAAAGCTACAATAACAACCGCACCAATTAACAACCCAATCCAAGTGGCTTATAAACACAGAGGTAGTGGAAGTAACAAGACGCTGACTGTTGAAAAATCTACAGACAATGGACAAACATGGACGGAAATTGGTAGTGCAAAAGTGTCTTCTTCATCAACCTATGGTTCTGCCACTCACGCTATTAATGAATCAACTACACCGGGAGTGCTCATTCGCTTCACATGCAGTAGTGCCACTATCTATGTTGATGACGTGGAAATCACTTATGTCAACCTTGCACAAGAACCTACAAAACAAGCTTCTCTTTCTTCTTCTGACATTCAGGGAAATAGTCTCAAACTGAATGTGGAGAAAGGGGATGGAGAAGGGCGATTGGTAGCCTGCCAAAAAGGTAGCACTTGCACATTTGTTCCGGAAGATGGAGTGGCTTATGTGGGCAATTTCCCGAAAACATTGGAAGATGGCACTATATTGATTGCTTCTGATAATGAAGCAACACTGAATGTCACTGGACTACAACCGGGTGAAACTTACACATTCGTAGCCTATGAATACAATGGAACAAGTGACAATAGAAACTATCTGACTGAATCGCCGGCCACAATAATGGTTACTACGCTGACTGTCCCAACTATTACGCCTGACCTCAGCGCAATAGCCTTTAAAAACGTAAAAACGGGTGAGTCAAAAGTACTTTCCTTGAAGTTGAATGCTAAATTCTTATCACCGGCTACAGGAAAAGTGTCACTCACAAGTAATTCTGCAGCTTTCATTCTAAGCAACGACCAAACGAATTACACGCAAACTATTGAATTACCCTACACGGATGCTACATTAACTACCACAATATATGTGAAGTTTGCACCTACTGCATTGACTGACTATAATGCCACTGTAAGTATATCTGGAGGAAACGCACAAGCAACTGTGACCCTCACAGGTAAAGGGGCTGAAACTTCTGTTACGGAATACTACCTCGCACCTGATGGTAATGACGCAGGTGACGGAAGCTTCACACAACCTTGGATGAACCTACAACACGCAGTTAATCAAGCAAAACCGGGTGATGTTATCATCTGTAGGGGAGGAAGATATAAATTTACAATGCGTGATAGTAGTGGTAAACTCACTGTACGTATCAAATCATCTGGAACTGCTGACGCGCCTATCACTATTCGCAACTATGAGGGAGAAACTCCTATCTTTGACTTTGAACAACAATTATTGGATTGCAACCGTAGCACAAGTAATGTAGGAGACAGAGGTATCTTGCTTACAGGAAACTATTGGCACTTGTATGGACTACACATCATGCATGCGGCTGACAATGGAATCAAACTAGAAGGTAGTCACAATCGTATCGAACGTTGTGAGTTTAGTTACAATCTTGACACGGGTATTCAGTTAGGATTCGGACATAAGTTCTCTGATAGTGGATTAGGCTCTGAAAATGATGGTAGTTTCTGTGCTTATAATGACATTATTGACTGCGATAGCCACCACAACTGTGACTATGATAGTAACTATGGTAGTGATGCTGATGGATTTGCATGTAAAATGCACAATGGAAAGGGAAATAGATTTATTCGTTGTCGCGCATGGCGCAATAGTGATGATGCTTGGGACCTTTATGAAACTGACTTTGATGTAACACTGATTGAGTGCTGGGCGTGGGAATCTGGTAATGCTGAAGACCATCTTTGGGTGAAAGAATACTTTGACTCTGGACACGGATTCTCTGGTAATGGTAATGGTATCAAACTCGGTGGTAACGGAACCGGAGGTAGCTCGGAAGGTGTACACTATGCATATAATTGTATCGCTTTTGGATGTGACAAAACCGGAAGTACTAAGGGATTCGACTGCAATAGCCACAAGGGTGGACACGTAATTATTGGTGGTTTGGCTTTTGACAACGGATATGACTTTATGTTTGAATCTGGTGGAGGTGCTAATTCGGAATTTTATAACAATGTTTGCTTTGGAAGACAAGAAGTATTGGTGGGAACTGAAAGTAACAATGCCTATCTCGGAAATGCTGAACAAGGTCAAACATTCTACAATAACTTGGTAACTGACTTTAGTAGAAGTGACTATGAAAGTCTCAGTGAAGCGGATGCTATCGCTCCTCGTGGTACGGATGGTAGTATGCCGGCTAAGTTTGGACGACTCAAGAGCGGTAGTAAATTAGTGGATGCAGGACTCAACAAACCTGTCCCTTATACAGATGAATTCCCATTTCTCTATCAACCTATATATGGGGCTGCACGTGATCTTGGACCATACGAACTGGTGGAAGGAAATATAAGCACAGATATCCAAACCATCATGAACCATGAGGCAAAAACTTCCTTACAAGTAATGCAAGGACAATACACAGGGGAAGCAATCTTGAAGATGAGCTCTGCTACTACGGCTAATGTTAGAGTGAGTGTATGCGACTTGAATGGTAAAATTATCATGATGGCATATAGCGGAACTCTTGAACAAGGTGCTGACTTCTATTTGCCAATCAACACTACACTTCTCTCACAAGGTGTCTATGTGGTGATGATGGAGAATGGACAAGAACGTATAGCACGTAAAATGGTGGTAAATTTCTAAGATAAAACATTATTCATCTGGTCAGGGAGAGAGCAAATACTCTCTCCTTGACATATAAATACAAATCAAATATGAAAAAAATCACATTCTGTTTGTCACTTTGTTTATTCGCCTTCTCTTTCCTAAATGCTAAGGTTTATTACCTCGCTCCAAATGGAAATGACGCAAACGACGGACTCACATGGGAAACGGCTTGGGCTACACCGCAAATGGTCGCTACTACTCTTCAAGCGGGTGACACATGCTGGACCAAAGGGGGAACATATACAGTCAATGCTACTGTTAAAGCAAAAAATGATGGCACACAACAACAGCCTGTATGTTGGTTTGCTGTAAAAGGTGAACTGCCTGTATTTGATTGCTCTTCTTTTAGAAACTATGGTTCTGAAAATTCTAAATATAGAGGGCTTGACCTGCGACGCAATTATTGGCACGTTAAAGGTATGAAAATCTATAAGGCAGGACATAATGGTATCATCATCGCTGGAGAGAACATCATTGTAGAAGGATGTATCATTGAACAATGTGGACATGATGGTATCTCCATCGGAAGCGGTTCTGTCAATGCCTTAGTGCTTAATTGTGACAGTTATCGTAATGCTGACACAAGTAATAAAGGTGAAAATGGTGATGGATTTGCGGCTAAAGAAGGCATCGGAACTGTATTTAGAGGATGTAGAGCTTGGGAAAATGTAGATGATGGTTGGGATGTCTATGGGGGAAGTGAACCGGTATTGATTGATAGCTGCTGGTCATTCGGTAATGGACAAAACTTCTGGCAAGATTACATCTCTACATTCCAAGGTGATGGTAATGGGTTCAAATTAGGTGGTGGAGGTGGAGTAGATGGAAATGCTCCTAATGTTGTACTCAATAGTTTTGCATTTAACAATGTAAGTAAAGGATTTGACCAAAATCATAATGCTTGGGGTGTTACATGTATTAACTGTACCGGATATAACAACAATGGAATGGGAAACTTTGCCTTTGCGGAAGTACCGGCAAAAGGACAACATGTGATGATTAACAACCTCTCCTATGCGGGTACTGGGCAAAATATAGCAGCTGGAAGTGTTGAAACAACAAATAGCTGGAATATGCAACTTGCTTTTACGGCTGATATGTTTGAAAGTCTTAATTGTGAAGATGCTAAATTACCAAGGGATGAAAACTACCGTCTCACTGATCCACGTATAGAGAAACTTTTCCAACTCAAAAGCAATAATCCGGCTATAAACAAAGGTACGGTGCAGACTGCTATACGTCTTAAACCGAATTTTGCTTTGCCTTATTATGGTACTGCACCCGACTTGGGGGCAAAAGAATTTGTAGAGGGTTCTCTCACACAGCCTGAACCGGAAGAGGGAACTCCGGATGAACCGGGAATGGGTGATGATCGTCCGGAGGGTAACTGTACGGATATTATTACGCATGATGAAGAGTTGAGCATTAAGAAGACTTCTACACTCATGTGGGGACCTTTCTCTTTGGCTAAAGGGTGTACTGCCTCAATGGATATGAAAGCAGTGGGTAGCTCATCTGCTGCTGTTGTTGTGGAATTCTCTACGGATGGTATTTCATGGACGCAAGTGGGAACACAAGTAAAGAATGGATCAAGCGGAAGCTATAAGAGCCATGTGGTAAACATTAACACTGACACAGCGCCATGGGGACCTGCTATCTATATACGCCTCAATAATAAAACAAATAATGATGCGTATGTGAAAAATTTGCTTATATCTGCACAACTGTATGACCCATCACAGACATCGGTAGAGGAAACAAATGATGAACTCATACACGTAAATTACTATGACTTGTTTGGACGAGTTACTACTAAACCGCAATCGGGACTATTCATCAAGCAAAGTGTTTACACCTCAGGAAAAACAAAGATTGAGAAAGTCTTATTTTACTAACACACCCGGGAGTAAAGGATTTTTTCACAAAAAGAAAGTGATTCTGTTGGTAAATGAAGTGGGAACATTGCTTTTGAATGGAAAAATATATACCTTTGCAACGAACTAAAATATTGAATTATGGCATTAAAAGTAAAAGAAGCAGGTAAAAAGTCAGTGACATTCCTGCAAGACTTCAAAGCCTTCGCAATGAAAGGCAATGTAATGGATATGGCAGTCGGTGTAATCATCGGTGGTGCTTTTGGAAAAATAGTTTCTTCTTTAGTGGCTGATGTAGTCATGCCATTGATTGGACTTATCGTGGGAGGTGTTAACTTCACTGACCTTAAATGGGTAATTCGTCCGGAAGTATTAGGAGAAAACGGAGAAGTACTTAAAGCGGCTGCTACACTTAATTATGGTAACTTCCTTCAAGTAACATTTGACTTCCTGATTATTGCATTCTCTATTTTCGCAGTAATACGCATATTAGGTAACTTGAATCGTAAGAAAGAAGCTGCGCCTGCTCCTGCTCCAGAACCTCCTGCACCAAGCAAGGAAGAACTGTTGCTTACTGAAATTCGCGACTTGTTAAAAGAAAAGAAATAATTATTTATTTGACAAATTACACAAATAGGTTGGTGATTGAACAACATCAACCTTTTTGTGTTTACTGGAATTGTAGGAAATAGTAGTCTATGATTTATTGGCAATTATTTTTGGCCTTCTTTAAGATTGGTCTGTTTGGTTTTGGTGGGGGATATGCTATTCTTTCTTTGATTCAACATGAAATAGACCATTATGGATGGATGACACAACAGGAATTCACTGATATCATCGCAATATCGCAGATGACTCCGGGACCTATTGGAATTAACAGTGCTACTTATGTGGGATACACGGCTTCGGGGAGTGTGTTGGGAGCAATGGTGGCTACATTTGCTATTGTACTTCCCTCGTTCCTTATTATGTTGGTGTTGTGTCGTCTATATATCCGTTTAAAGGGTAATGTGTATATAGAAGGTGCTTTTGTTGGATTGCGCCCTGTGGTGGTAGGACTGATTGCATCTGCTGCTTTATTGCTGATGAATAACGACAATTTTATTGACTATAAGAGTTATATATTGTAAAATTAGAAATTTTTGCAAAACCATAAAAAGTCTTTTTATTCATATGACTAAAATCAATAGAAATACCTAAATCAATTGCTTTTTTAAATATAAATTTTTGAGCTTTATGGAGAGAGATGATTTTAGAAAATATGCAACCAAGCATCTTGGCATCAACAGCATGGTTCTGGACGATGTCATAAAGGCTCAGTCACAGTATCTTAACCCGTATATACTCGAAGAACGTCAACTTAATGTAACTCAAATG
>CALGCU010000189.1 GCA_937886455.1 uncultured Bacteroidales bacterium
TACTTTTATTGAACTATTTGGATAATAATATTCTTCGTCTTTTAAAGTAGATAAGGTATTTAAATTAAGATGTTCGACACCTAAGGCATAAGAAAAAATTGGTTTCATAGTAGAAGCTGGACTAGTTTTCATTTCATAAGCATGATTAAAGATTTTCTTTCCTTCATATTTCCATCCTTCCACTTCTATTTCAGAAATAGTGCGCAGATTTCCTTCTGCCACAATGCGCTGAGTACGTTTGTCAAACTCTGTGATATGTACAGCTTTTTTCCCATTCCAAGGTTTCACTGTTCCTACTCCCACACTTCCGCTCACACGAAGAACATCATCTCCGAAGCCTTGTGCGAGTTGTTCGTCAGTGGGATACCAAAGACTACGTTCCAATTCAAGTTGGGGTATTTTTTTTCCGTAAATATCAATAGTTTGTTTATTGTCAAAGTAAATTCGATATGCCATTAACACCGACTCCCACGCCACTCCATGATGGTGCATTTGATTATACATATCGTTTTGCGTAGAGGATGCTTCAGTAACCTCATACATAGTGCCTTGTTCCTTATTTTTTCTCCACATCTGCACATTCATTTCTTTAGGAAATGTTTTATGCTTGTGAGGTGGCAAAGATTTGACAACTATCTTTTGTGTTGTGTGGGCTGGCATAGAAAGCAAGAATACCAATTCATCGGGTATTCCATCAGTGTTTAGGTCGTCTAATTGCGCAGATATTTGCTGTCCATCGATTAATACCGCTAACCGACTTCTATCCTCCGGCTTGATCTGAGGATAATCATTCAACTGCAACACCACAGGAGCGTTGAGTTGCTCTGTATCAGCAGGGTTTGAGACATAGAGTTTGAGAGACTGAGCCTGCATAGCCACAGCCATGCAACATGCACAAAGAAACACTATTTTTTTCATACCTTAATTACATTGAATGGTGCAAAGTTAGTGATTTTGTTTCACATAGCCTATATTCAAAACAAGTAAAAAAGCGGAAAGGTTTGATGGTAATGTTAATTCATAGTGTTTATGCTATGATATTCAAATTTAGGAAGGGTTTTAGGTAGTCTTCAGTCTTATTACGTTGTTGTGCATACCATGTGAATTGTTGTTGCGAGATGTCTCCCACCATAAAATAACGCACTTTGGGATGTTGTATGTAGAGTCCGCAAATAGCTGCTGTTGGTGTCATTGCCGCATGATGAGTAAGGCTGATACCGATATCTGAAAGAGAAAAGAACTGCTCCACATCAAAGAGTAAAGACAAATCGGGCAAAGAGGGATAGCCAAACGCCGGTCGTATGGCATTTTGGTGTAGAAGTGTTTGCTGAAGATATTCGGCTGTCGCCTCGGCTAATCTATCAGCCAGAGTGCGTTGTAAAAAGTAAGAATATGTGTCATCATGTGATTCAGGCACGCCATGAACAGCTACAGCAAATAATCCTACCCTATCATTTTCTGAAGAGACAAAATCCGCCAAAGACCAACAAGTACCATCAGGTCTTGGGCGTTGTTGTCGCAGGGTGGGTATAACTAATTTGTGAGGATGGTTAAGGAGTGTGATGACTTGTTCTTTTGAATATGCCTGATAGAACTCGTATTTCACTTTTAGGGTAAGAGTAGCATGAGAGATCCACTCTTTGAGTTGCATTTGAGCATCGGCATATAAGCGAATAGCCTCCTGCGCTTTTTCTCTTTCTTCAGCAGTAAAACGAGAGAGCCATTTCTGACGACATGCTTCACACATACAAAGTGAAGTCAATCCGTCATAGTTACCTGATATATTCCACGCATTGAAGAAATAGGTCCAGTTAATAAATGGAGCTACATCTTCTATGGGAACACATTGGATTGTAGCAGACATAGGCTATGAAAACAAAAACTGATAACAGAAAAGATAAGCTAACAGCGCACCAAACACGCCTACAAAAAAGCCAATCACAACTTGCATAGATGTGTGTTCGTGTAAAATCAGACGGGCTACCATCACCATGAGTGAATAGCCCAATGCGCCTAAGATAATCCCCAAAGGATTGAGATACAATAGGTAAGAAACCGCAATGAGTACACCAACCACTCCCCCACATGCAGCCGCATGTGCACTCACTTTCCAACGCAAATTAATGAGAAGGACCAATAAATTAATAAGTGCGACACCCAACATAGCTGCCACCGCAACATGAGATATTTTTGCCAAACGCCACAGAAACCAGAACCACACCAGATAGAGAATAAATGTGGCAATGTAAGGCTTGGTTCGCTCAGTTCTATTGCATACACGTATATCAGAAACCATATTGTTTTTCTTCATCCACCAAAGTATCAAGACGGGGAATACGATGGTGTAAACTGCTGTGAATATTATTACCATCCACTTGTAAGCAAGCGGGACCGGCACCCACGCAAAGGGAGAATAAAAGAAAAAACATATCATCCCATATAGAGGTATGAGTATAGGATGAAAGAGGACTGATATAACTTGAGCTATTTTTTTCATTCAAGGATGATAGCAATTACATTTCTTTTCTCAAGCGCGCCACCGGAATGTTTAACTGTTCACGATATTTAGCCACTGTTCTCCTGGCAATGATGTAGCCCTGCAGTTTGAGCACTTCCTTGAGCTGATCGTCAGTGAGTGGTCGTTTTTTATTTTCAGCCTCTATCGCTTCTTGAAGAATTTTCTTAATTTCTCTCGTAGAAACTTCTTCTCCGGCATCATTAGTCATAGCCTCAGAGAAAAAGAATTTTAGTGGGAAAATGCCATACTCTGTCTGCACATATTTACTATTGCTCACACGAGATATGGTTGAAATATCAAAACCTGTTTTATCGGCAATATCTTTCAGAATCATCGGTTTTAGATATGTTTCATCTCCCTCTACAAAAAAGTCTTTTTGAAACTCCAATATGGCAGTCATTGTACTTAGCAATGTTTCATTGCGTTGTTTGACTGCATCTATAAACCATCTTGCCGAATCAATTTTTTGCTTCACAAAGGTAACTGCATCTTTCATTTCACGCGTACGATTGGCTTTATTAGCAGAATAGTCTTCCAACAATTCTGAATATTCTCTACTGATGCGCAATTCAGGAATGTGCACATTATTCAACGCAAGATGCAGGTGTCCATTATGATGTTCCACAATAAAATCCGGCACTAAAGCCGTCATATTCTTCTCGTAGATATTACCACTCCAGGCACTTCCCGGTTTAGGATTGAGTTTAACAATTTCAGCAATTACCTTTTTGAGTTGTTCTTCAGTGATAGAGAGTTTATGCTGAATCTTGTCATAGTGCTTTTTAGAAAACTCCTCAAAATAATCCTTCAATATTCTGATGGCATATTTTACTTCTTCTGTTTGTTTCTCCTTGTGTTCTAACTGCATGAGCAAGCACTCTTGCAAGGACACAGCTCCTACGCCCGGAGGGTCAAATTGTTGAATAATCTTCAATAATCTAGCCACTTCATCGTCCGTTATCTCCAAGCCCACTTGAAATGCCAAATCATCTGTAATAGACTCCAATGGACGACGTAAATATCCATCTTCATCGATATTACCGATAATAAACTCTGCTATTTGTTTTTCGTGCGGATTGATGTTTTGAAGACCTAATTGGTCAATCAAATACTCATGAAATGTCATCCCTGAAACGAAAGGTATGTCATCTTGTTTGTCATCGTGTGAATAATTATTAGCACGCAATCTATAATCAGGAACTTCATCATCACTAATATATTCATCCAAATTAAAGTCCTCATTATCCAATTCATTTCTTTCTTCTTGTTCTGCAAATTCATCCTCTTCATTTCTCAAATCATCCTTTACACTCCCCTCTTCTAACACCGGATTTTCTTCTAATTCTTGCAGAATACGTTCTTCAAACTCCAACGTAGGCAATTCCAACATTCTAATCACCTGTATTTGTGCTGGTGATAACTTCTGTTGCAATTTTTGTTGTTGTTCTAATTTTAACATAATATCGTTCCTTTTTATCGAAGGATTTATGAATTTAAAATCTCCAACAATTGAGATGTAATATAGTTCAGTTGCTCCTCATCTAATTCCGTATGCATTGGCAAACTCAACACCGATTGTGCCAAGCATTCTGCCACTGGGAAATCGCCTTGCTGATAGCGTTCTGAATGATAAGCTTTTTGCATGTGCAATGGAATAGGATAATATATCATTGCAGGGATGTTGCGTTCTGCCAATTGCTTTTGCACATTATCACGATTAACATCTATCAACTTGATAGTGTATTGATGGAAAGTGTGGTCAGAATAATGTGCGCGTGCCGGGATGATAATGTGTGGATTACCTGCCAACTTAGCATCATAATATGCAGCTGCCTCTTGACGACTCTTCAAATAGTCATCCAGATATTTTAATTTCACATCCAACACTGCTGCCTGCAAACTATCTAAACGCGAATTAACTCCCACCACATCATGATGATAGCGTACAGACATACCATGATTGGCTATTGCCTTAAGCTTAGCCCCTAATTCATCATCATTTGTAAACAGAGCACCTCCGTCTCCATAACACCCCAAGTTCTTGGATGGGAAGAAAGAGGTACAGCCAATATGTCCCATACATCCGGAACGTCCTTGTGTGCCATCCGCAAAATAGTAATTCGTGCCAATAGATTGACATGCATCTTCCACAACATACAAACCATATTCATTGGCTATCTGCATGACAGCATCCATATTGGCATTTTGTCCATAAAGATGCACCGGAATAATTACTTTGGTTTTAGGAGTAATCGCTTTTTTAAGACTATCTATTGAAAGCGTGAATGTGTCGTAGTCAACATCCACCATTACGGGTGTAAGTCCTAATAAAGCTACAACTTCTACTGTTGCCGCAAAAGTAAAAGCGGGTGTAATTACTTCATCTCCAGGCACAAGCCCTAAAGACATGAGTGCTATTTGCAAAGCATCAGTTCCATTGGCCACTGGAATTACATGCTTCACACCCAAATATTGCTGTAAATGTTCTTGAAATTGTACTACTTTACCTCCCTTAACATAGGTGGCAGTGTCCAACACATCCTGCATTTCTGCATTTATCTCAGGCTTAATTTTCTCATACTGCGTATGAAGATCAACCATTTGAATCTTTCTCATCATTATTCCTCCACTTTATTTTCCAGTAAAAACTCCACTTCCATGGGATTTACTTTTAACTTACTTATATAATCTAAATTGTGATTAAATCTAACTTGTTGATGCGCCACATCTTGTTGTATATCTTGATAATCCAAGAACACCCTCACATCTTGTGGCGACACAAAAGCAAACTCACTCAATGGTACATTAAAGGACACCTCCACCTCAGCTGGAAATACTTTAACACTATAATTCTCTGGAAAATTGATGGGCTCCACAGGCACCATCATCTTCTTTTCTGTAAATCGTTCAGCCACAACTCTCACCATGACTTCTTTGTTAGAGAAAGTAACATCCTGAATTTGTTGCAATGGAACACTCAATGTCATGCTGTCCTTTAAATTATGTATGACACTACGCTCAGTATAGACAGTATCTAAAGTTTGTAAACGTGCTTTTGTTCCATACACAATAACTCTTTGAGGCTCTATCTGCACCTGCCTCAGTTGATATTGTCGCATAGGTTGTAACAATGCATTCATTGACACAGGCACTTCTTTTTGGTGCTGATGCGTATAGAGCAACAACAAAGTATCGGGCGAAAACTTCAACAATTCAGAAGTCGCATTAAGTTCCGACAACACTTTCTGCTGTAAAACTTGCTTCGACAGACGAACCGTCCCTTCCTCTTGTTTAAATTGACCTTCAAAATCCAGATGTATGGGAGAAAGCTTATTTTTGCCATAACGAAACAGGTTTTTACCCTTATCTCTCACTTTCACCTCAATAGTCTCAGGCAATTTATTAAGCACTTGCACATCAGCAGGCACCCCATCCACCACAACAGGAATGTTCAACTTCGTCTCTCGCGGACGGTCTAAGGCATGTACAAACCAAAAAGTAGTAGATATAAGCAAGAAGATTAAAAAAGTCAAGACGTCTTTTGTGTAGAAAAACGTCTTAACTTTTTTAAGTTGTTGTTGAGCCCATATCTTATAAGATGCGGACATAATTTTCATTTATTTAGTGGTAGCAGCTTGCTGTGCATCTTCCACAGCTACATACACTGAATTTTTATCTACTTTGATTCTGACATTATCAGCCACTTCCATCAAAATAGTTGTTTCATTCACTTCTTTGATTTTACCATAAATACCACCGGCTGTAACCACTTTATCACCGGCTTTCATTGCATTACGTTGTTTTTGGATTTCTTTTTGTTTCTTTGTTTGAGGGCGAATCATAAAGAAATAAAATACCACAAAAATGAGTACCATCATCAGAATAGACATCCATCCATTCTGTTGAGTTTGCGCTTGTAAAAATACATTTAATAAATTCATAGTTCTATCTTTTCTATTATTTAATACACATAAAAATATCTATTGGTTGTCTAATACAAACACTATACCAATGCCACTTTTATCAATTTCTTTTCACTTTTTAGTTTTTTGACAATATTATCCAACACACCATTGATGAAAGGAGCACTCTTTTCTGTGCTGTATTCCTTAGCGATCTCCATATATTCATTTAGGGTTACAGAAACAGGAATTGTAGGCACTGAGATAAGTTCAGCCACCGCCACCAACATAATGACAATATCCATATATGCCAGTCGCTCCACATCCCAGTTTTTTGCATTTTCATCTATGAGTAATCGATATTGATCTAAATTTTTAATAGCATCTTTCAACACTGTCACTGCAAAATCCTTATCGGCTTCATCCGTAAACATCGGAAGCAATTCTTGTGCATGCTCATTTTCTGCCTGAAAACGTCGAATTGTTTTCACAACAAAACTTGCCACAGCATCCAAATCACCCATCCAATAAATATTCATTGACTCCAAGGCTTCACAGAAAGCCTCATTAGGAATAATCACATCTGTCAACAACTTACGCCACACATGTTTGTCATCCTCATAAGAAACTACAGGTTTAGCCATATATTCTTTATAAACCTCAGAATGCTGTATCAAAGCATATAACTCTGCTATTACTTCCACATTGTCGCTCCATGATATACGTTTACTTTCTTTCATGCGGAAGTTAAGGTCTACATTCTTTTCCAATTGCGCCACAAATGTATTCTCAACAAAACGCATATTCGGATTTCTTTCCGAATCTGTTGGCAGATATTTAGCCTTTGCATTCTCTATTTTCTGCTGCGCAAATCGCGTAATCTCCACAGGCAGGAAAAGAAGTTGAAAATATAAATCATAAGTATCTTGAAAACTTTGCAGTAATTGTTTTTCTACTGCTCTGGCATTTTCCGCATCTGATTTAAGATATGCAAACAACATTTGCACGATGCGAATACGAAGCATTGTTCGATTAATCATAGGATGTGAAATAAACTCTTTGTTTCTATGGTGCAAAGTTACGGTTATTTTTTGTGCTCTCCAACACAAGAGAGCACAAAATTCAACTCTTTTATCAAAAAAATAGTATGAAAAAATTGGTTTTTCACAAAAGATTGCTACATTTGTAGCCGAAACGCATGCTGGCGCATGCACATTGTAGATTTATTGTATTAATTTTGGAAACGGAAAAGAGATTAGAGATGGAAAAAAAAGAGAATGACATCATCTATTCCAAAGCCATTAAAGCAGGCAAAAGGATTTATTATTTAGATGTGAAAAAGAGTCGTAACGATGATTTGTATCTATCGATTACTGAGAGCAAGAAACGTGTTATGGGAACAGACGATGCGCAAGTATCTTACGAAAAACACAAAATTTTCCTCTACAAGGAAGATTTCAGTGAGTTCACCGAAGGATTAGAAGACGTTATTGGGTTTATCAAACGTGAATTAGGCGCACCTATCATTTCACGCTCTGAATATGCAGAAAGAGCCAATGGCGCTGAATCACAAGAACAATCCTCAGAACAAGAAGACGAAAACGAAGAAAAACCTCAAAAAAAAGGATTTTTTGACAAATTCTTTTAAAAAAAATTGTTAATTCATACAAAACGGCTATTCAAAAGAATGGCCGTTTTTGTTTTTATTACTATCTTAGCACCGTAAACACAAACAAACCTTAAGAAATATGAAAATCACATTCATTGGAGCCGCTCAAGAAGTAACAGGAAGCAAACATCTCATTACCACCAATAAAGGGAAACGCATTCTGCTGGATTGTGGAATGTTTCAGGGTAAGGGCTTGGAAACCGACCAACTCAACCGCGACCTAAAATTCGAACCAAAAGATTTAGACTACGTACTACTCTCACACGCTCACATCGATCATTCCGGCCTCATACCATACCTATATAAAAGAGGATTTAGAGGATCTGTCATTTGCACACATGCTACCCGTGACCTATGCTCCATCATGCTTGCTGATAGTGCCTACATTCAAGAATTAGATGCAAAATGGTACAACAAAAAAGCAGCGCGCAAAGGATTACCTTTCATACAACCCATCTATAATGTAGCACACGCCGAACAATGCATGCAGCTATTCATCAGCGTACCCTATGGGCGCCGTTTCTACATCAACGATGACATCAGTGTAAAATTCACCAACACGGGACACATGCTTGGAAGTGCAGCCATAAACCTACAAATTAAGGAAGGTGATGAAGTAAAACGTATCACCTACACAGGTGACATAGGACGCCCACACAATCGCATTCTCAAATCACCGGAACCATTCCTACCCTGCGATTATCTAATCACAGAATCCACTTACGGCAATCGCACGCACGAAACAACAGAAGTCACCGAGCAAGCATTCTTACGCGTTGTCCGTGACACATGCATACAACGTCGTGGAAAACTCATCATTCCATCCTTCTCAATCGGCAGAACACAAGAGATTGTCTATATTCTCAACAAACTCTATAACCAAGGAGATTTACCCGAATCCATCGACGTTTTCGTGGACAGCCCGTTATCTGTCAACGCCACAGAAATATTCCGCATGTACGCAGATAGCATGAATGAAGATGTAAAGCAAACCATGATTACCGACAAAGACCCCTTTGGATTTAACTCTCTACACTACATTAAAGATCAAGCCGAATCAAAAGCTCTCAATAGTCACAACAAACCGTGCATTATCATATCTGCATCAGGAATGTTAGAAGCAGGACGAGTAAAACATCATGTATCTAACAACATCGGGGATGCGCGTAACACAATTCTCATTGTTGGATACTGTACACCCACATCACTCGGAGCACGTTTACAACGCAAAGGAATAAAAGAGGTATCGATATTTGGTATTCCTCATCGAGTAAAAGCACAAATTGTCAAAATTGACGGACTTTCAGGGCATGGCGATTGCCAAGAAATGATGCAATACCTTAGTTGTCAACCCAAAGAAAACATCAAGCACACTTTTCTCGTACATGGCGACTATGAAGCAGAATGTCATTACAAAATGTTACTTCATGAAAACGGCTGGAAACACATCAGCACACCATCACCTGGTGAAGAATACGAGCTCTAAATAAGAAATCTATCATAAAAAAACAAGACTAACTAACAAGATACACGTAAGATACACGTAAGATACACGTAGGATACACGTAAGATACACGTAA
>CALGCU010000190.1 GCA_937886455.1 uncultured Bacteroidales bacterium
TTTTTTAATTGACGCTTGTTCGATGATGGTGGGCGTGATGTGTTGGGTGTAAGCTGCCTCTGCGAACACGGCAAAATTAGAGAATATGAACCACTCTATACCAGCCGAGAATCGCATAGTGGGGACTACATGGTCAAAGTTTTCCATGACATAAGCATCCTGTTCTTCTGCAAAAGGCACCATATTTTTTACTGTGGCAATAGACACTCCGGGTTGAACACTGGCGAAAAAGTCCCACGCATGGAAATGAGGGTTTTGGTAGAACTTTCGGATGTTTGCCACCAAAGGCAGACGGTAGCCTATACTGATTCCTATCTCGTTGTACCACACCTCACCTGTACGTACATTCGTTCCTTTTACTTGCAATGAGTCATAGGTGTTGCTATGCGTATCATAGGTGATGTAAGAAAAGAGTCCATAGTTTTTATGTTGGCGCCAACCTAATCTCATCGCCGAATTAAAGGTAGCACTCTCTACTCCACCCGGATTGAATCCCACTCCAAGCACGGTGGGCAAATCAAGTGCATCAAAGAAGTCGCCAAAAGTATATTTATCCTTCACTACCACCGTATCAGCCGATGGTGCTACGAGTTGTGAAGTGAGTGTATCTGCGACCATTTGCAGCGTATCTTCCATCAGTTTTATTTCCTCAGCTTGTTGTAGTTCCTCCAGTGCTTGTTTAGATTCTTCAGCTCGTGTTTGTAGAAGTTCATCCTCCGGATTAAGCTTAGCAGCCCCCTCATAAAATTCATGTGCAATAGACATCAAGTGTGCATTAGAGGCATCAGAAGCCACTCCGTCACCTCTGTGTTTGAGCACACGGGCATAGTGTTGTTGATTAGAGCGAATCTCTCCAGAGTCAGTGAGACAATTCAAAGCCGTCGCATAACAGCGATAGGCTTCTTGCGGTTCATTGCGATTAGCAGCCACCAGTCCGTTTTCTTCTGCTATCTTAATAAGGTCGGTTTGTGCTTCACTCAGATTGCCTGCATAATACTTAATTCCGGGATGCCAGCTCCATCCCTCGCCTTCAAGAGGAAGGTCTAAGGTGGCCAACGCATCATAGGCTTGTGCGAGGAGTTTTACCAACTCATAGCGTCGTTGCGCTTCTTCCAAAGTGTTAGCAAAAGCGATTTGTTCCAGTTCATCCTGTATGGCTTGTTCAGCCTTTTCAAAATCTTTTCTTAGGAAATTGATTGCCAATTTATGTTTTGGATTACGTTTGATTAATTCCACAGCCGGCATGGTGGCCTTCATGGGCGTTTTACCATAACGCAGTTGTGTGAATTCAAGCACCAATGCAGCAGAGGTACGTTCATCCCTTTGCGCCTGAACAGGCCAAGCCAAGAAGCAAGACAGCAACAGCAATAAGAGGGAGTAGAATCTATTCATAAGCTATTTCGTTTGAAAAATTAAAACACACTATTTATTACACAATTAATAACGTAGAATCTTGTGAGATATTGCCTTTTGAGGACATGCACACTCAGACTTGAAAGGTGGCATACAACAAGCAACAAATACCTCCCAAAACTCCTAATAGGCACAAAGCCTTTAAGCGAGGATTATTGTCATGCAAGACCAGTGCCCCATAAAGGAAAGGTACAATCACCCCTGCTCTTCTGACCGAGGAGAGCACAGAGATTAAGGAATCGGGCAATGCCAAAGCATAGAAGTAAACATAATCCGACAGAACCAAGAAGACTGAGATTGCCAACAATGCCGGTGTCCATCGGAAAGGAGCCTTTTCCTTCTCTTTTTTTCGCCACACAACCCATATCACCAACATCATCACCGCTTGGTAGAGCACATAATATGCTTGTACCGCCATACGCGGTACTTGTCGCATGAGATATTTATCATACAATCCACTCACCGCACCCAAGAATGTAGCCACAAGCAGACAATATATCCACTTGTTATGTACAAAGGAAATACCCTCTTTACGTCCCACCAAAGAAAACATCATAAACGAGACCAAGATAAGCAACACCCCCACCCACTGCCAAGGCGAGAGACGTTCAGCAAAGATGAGCAGTGCCCCTAATAGCGTCCATGCCGGTCGTGTAGCATTGACCGGTGCAACAATAGTGAGAGGAAGATGTTTCATGGACATATAAGCAAACACCCATGAAAGAAGTACAATCACCGCTTTGATGCATATCAATACATGAGCACGCAGCCCAACAGGCGGGACGTAGAACATAGAATCGTTTATTCCTTCTATTTGTAGGGATGAGAGAATCCAGCATGGAGACAACAAGAGCGCACATCCCACCACAGAAAAGCAGAGAACCGAGATAACCGCATTGTGGGTGAGTGCGAGTTTCTTTGAGATGTCATAACAGCCCAAGAACAGTGCAGATAAAAGTCCAAACAACAACCACATAATACCCTATACACAATTTTAGATTACACTTTTTTATTACATCCAAATGTCATCCGGATAGCGCACATCCACCAAGTATAATCCCTCAGCAGGTGCAGATGTGCCCGCAGCACAACGATCTTTCCGTTCAATGATTTGACAAAATTGCTGCACCGAAATCGTTCCTTTACCCACCATCCATAGCGTTCCCACAATAGCCCTCACCATGTTGCGCAAGAATCGGTCAGCCTCAATCACAAAACACAGATAGCCATTTCTATTCTGCCATTCAGCAGCAAAGATTTTGCAATTATTCGTTTTAACATCCGTATGCAGTTTACTAAAACTTGTAAAATCACTATAAGAATGCAAACAACGAGCAGCCTCATTCATTCTTTGATAATCCATAGCAGCAGGCACTCTCACAGCCAGTTCCTTCATGAAAGGATCTTTGCTTTCGGTTACCCAATATTCATAACGTCTTGACAAAGCAGAGAAACGAGCATGCGCGTCAGGGCGTACCCGACGAATGCGTTGCACAGCCACATCATGAGTCAAGAGGCTATTGAGTTTTTTCACCAATACACCTTCCTCCCATTCCAACACTTCCACATCAAAATGAGCCACCATACACTTAGCATGTACACCAGCATCCGTACGTCCAGCTCCTACTACACTAATAGATTTTCTCAAGACAGTGGAGAGAGCTTCTTCCAGAACTTGTTGCACAGACACTCCGTTGGGTTGTCGTTGCCAGCCATGAAAAGATGTACCTTTATAGGAAAGAAAAATAAAATAACGTTGCATATAACACAAGGTAGATTATAGGTCAACTTCTAAACAGTTGCAAAGGTAACATTTTATATGCATATACTCTAACTGAAAGTATTTATACAAATATATATAAAAAAAAGAAGTCTTGACACTCAAGACTTCTGCGGTGCGGACGGGACTCGAACCCGCGACCCCCGGCGTGACAGGCCGATATTCTAACCAGCTGAACTACCGCACCAATTAGGGTTACTTTGTTCAAAAGCGGTGCAAAGATATGACATTTATTTGAAACAACCAAATTATTTAGAAAAAAAAATATATTTTTCTGAAGAGAAATTTTCCAACAAGAAGTTTCAATGCGAAGTGTAATATTCCCATTAAAGATTTATCAAGAAGAATCATCAGAGCTATGTATATACAAGAACTCGATGATTATCAACTTTGTATATTTATTTACACAAGATAGAAGGTAGTGTATATTTGCAGGATTATGCAAGAAGATTTATCTTTGCAGACATGCAAATAGAAGACGTCCGCAATCTCATTCTCAGTTATCCTTACGTTGTAGAACGACACCTTAAGGGCAAGGGTTATACCTATGTATTTCAAGGTATTCCATTTGCTACCATTCACACCCAATCGGACGACATTTACATCAGTTTTATCCTCAAGGAGTCCACGTTTTTTTCAGATTCCATAGCATACGCCCCTATTAAGCGCACTTCACAACGCAGGCGGCACAACACCTACATTGCTTTGAACGGATGTGATGTTACCCTATTAAGAGAATTAACTACTGAAGCTTTTCATCAAGCTTCCAGTCGGGTACCTCGTATTCATCATCCCGCCTATGCCGCCACTATTGGTTTTTTTGACGGTGTACACAAAGGTCATCAGTTTTTGTTGGAAGAATTAAAACAAATAGCCAAAGAACGCGGTTTACGCACGATGGTTATTACCTTTGACCCATCTCCGTTTAGCATTTTACATCCAGAGAGATGTCATCAAACACTCACATCCACCATAGAGAAAGAGCGTCTTATCTATGATTTAGGAATAGACGAAGTGTATATACTTCGTTTGGACAAAGAACGATTAGGCATGAATGCCTTTGACTTCATGCGCAACATATTAAAGCGGCAGCTCAACATTAAAGCCTTGTTATTAGGACATGACCACACCTTTGGGAGCGACCGTCCCACTTCCCGTCAGGTGTTTAATGCCTATGGCAAGCAACTCAAGATGGAGATATTTCACTGCTCACCTTACCTTGAAGATGACATACGCATCAGTTCTTCATGTATCAAACAATGCGTGCGAGAAGGCAAGATAGCAGAGGCCTGCAAGATGATGGGTCACCCTCACCATTTAACCGGTGTGGTTACCACAGGTCAACAAATTGGCAGGAAGTTAGGCTTTCCCACAGCCAATCTCACAATAGCGTCTCAGAAGTTACTTCCTCCCAATGGCGTATATGCCGTGCGTGTTGGTCATCAAGACAAGCAATACAAGGGGATTCTTAATATTGGAATACGTCCTACTATAGGAACGGCACAAGCAAGGACAATAGAAGTGCACTTATTAGACTTTAAGGGCAATTTATACGATCATCAAGTTAGGATAGACTTTGTGGAGCGTCTTCGAGATGAGCAACAATTTAAATCCCTTCGTGCCCTCCAGCAGCAGATACAAGCAGACAAGATAAAAGCCTTAGAAGTATTATCATAGTTTATTGCACATCTCTTTATTCATTTCCACCTCAGAGATAGTTCATTCACTTTTTGAATGTATTACAACTTCACTACTACCCTTCCTTCCAGAGGTCCGTCGTGTTTAGAGAGTTCACGCTGTTTCCCCACCAGGAATTGGTGTAGTCTCATTTTTTCCATTAGCAAATCCTGATTCTTTTGTTCCTCTGCCCTTTGAATGTCCAACAAAGTTTCTTTGATGCGTATTTTCAATAAAGTTGCCTTGAACTCATAGAGTAAATGAGGTACCAGATATTCCAATCTATCAGCATCAGAAGGAGGTGGTACTTCCTCCATTTTTGCATTTTCCGATACTTTTCTTTTGAAGTGAATCTTGCTCAATATATATTTATCCGTTATGAGTCCGACCGCCAGTTGACTTAATGCAACATCCTGATGAAACTTAAAGAAGTTTTCCGGATTAAAATTCTCCTCATCTTTATATTGCGTGTATTGTTGGATAAAAAGATTGTAGAGAGGATTTTCAAAATTGATGTTATCACTTACAAGTTCTTGCACAATATACTCTCCCACAGTGATGTACTCATTCGGATTTTCCGGGTCTTGATATAGAGGTTTCGTTCCATGTAATGCCATCATCTTGAGCAGTTCACGGATTTGATTATCCATTACCCTATCCCTAATTTTCTCAGCCACATCCGGTTGATGTTGAGGAGTAGGTTGTGGCAGTAAAGATTCTTCAATCTCGGGCGTTTCAGTATTTGTCTGTGAATTTGTTTCATCAGAATGTGTTTTTCCACCCTGATTTCGTTCTTTCGTAATCCTATCGCGTTCCTTCACCACCTCTAATTGAAGGATTTTCTCCTCCATTTCCAGTATTGTCGCACTATTTTTGACATAGACTTGACGAGCGATATTATCCGGTATGAGTGCGATATTATGCACCACCTCACGAATCAGCGCAATCTTTTTTACAGGATCATTCCCCGCCTCGTTCATCAGAAGATTCGCTTGAAAGCGTATAAAGTCCACTTGGTTACGTTCGACATAATCCAAGAAATAGTCGGCATTGTGTTTTCGAGAGAAAGAGTCAGGGTCATCACCATCCGGCAGGAGCAATACTTTTACATTCAGTCCCTCTTTCAGACAGAGAGGAATTCCCCTTAGTGCTGCTTTAATTCCCGCATTATCACCGTCATACAACACAGTGACATTCGAAGTGAAACGACGTATGAGATGAATCTGTTCTATTGTGAGGGCAGTACCAGATGAACTCACCACATTGCTTATTCCCGCTTGGTGCATAGAAAGCACATCCGTGTATCCCTCCACCAAGTAACATCTATCCTTCTTAGTAATCTCATTCTTTGCAAAATAAATTCCATAGAGTTCATTGCTCTTATGATAGATTTCCGATTCGGGTGAATTGACATATTTAGCCGTCCTGTCATTCGTTTTCAAGACACGTCCACCAAAAGCCACCACTTTACCCGTGATTGTGTGAACCGGGAAAATTACCCTTCCACGGAATCTGTCAATCATTTTGCCTTTATCAGACATATATGACAATCCCGTTTTTTCCAGATATTCTTGTTTGTAACCTTTAGCCTTTGCTGCCACAGCCAAAGCATCCCACGCTTCAAGACTATATCCCAATCCAAACTTTTCGATGATATCATCCCGAAAACCACGTTCTTTGAAGTAAGATAGCCCGACACTTCTTCCCTCCGGATTATTCCATAATATATCAGCAAAGTACTTTTGTGCAAAATCATTCAGCACAAACATACTTTCCCTATCATTTTGCACAGCAATCTCTTCCGGTGTCAGTTCTTTTTCTTTAACTTCAATATTGTATTTTTTCGCCAACAGTTTGAGTGCTTCCGGGTATGTAACATTTTCAATCTTCATGATGAAATGCACTGCACTTCCTGCCTCGCCACATCCAAAGCACTTAAAAATCCCCCTAGTCGGAGAGACAGTAAAAGAGCCTGTTTTTTCATTATGGAATGGGCATAGTCCTATCAGATTAACCCCTCTTTTACGCAAAGGGATATAATCAGCAACCACTTCCTCTATCCTCGCCACATCCATGATGCGTGCCACTGTAGCCTTATCAATCATTGCAGTACTTATTTTAGATCAATTGTGAGACGAACATTAAACATTATTCCCGTAAGGTAGTTAGGCACAGCCAATTGTTGGTTATACACATCCGTAACCCAATAATAGGAGTTGACATTTTTAAAGTTGAGCAGGTTAAATATCTCTGCGTGCACCCAGAAGCTTTTTATGTGCCTTGCCCAAGGTTTTCTCATGAACTTATCCGTATCGCTCATAATTACACGTGAAGCCCCTATATCCACCCGTCTGTATGCCGGCATACGAAATACCGCTCTGTAGTCACTATTTCGTGGTGCTCCAAACGGCAATCCATCCGCCCAAATGAATCGTAGGTGGAATTTATACTTAGGATTGTTTGGCAGATAATCTTGAAAGAACATTGAGAAATTATAACGCTGTTCATTCGGTCTTGACATCCACCCCACCTCATCATGTAGCAGATTTTCCTGTGATCTCATCAAAGAAAGACTAATCCATGAATCAGCACCCGGCACTAACTCTCCATACAATTTAAAGTCCACTCCTGCTGTGTACGCCTCCGCATCATTTTCCCCCGAATAGCGTACTCTCACGTTGTCCACAGAGTAAGAGATGACCCTATCCATGTATTTATAGTAGAGTTCAGTAGTGAACTTAAAAGGTCTTCCCCATGCTCTAAAATAATAATCACCTCCGAGCACAACATGCACAGAGCGTTGTGCCTTGATATTGTGGTTAAGAAAGACAGATGTCACTCCATATTGATTTGTAACCGTATCCCTTATTTCTTTGTAGAAAGGTGATTGGTAGTATAGTCCCGTAGCAAATCGGAATCCGAAGTCACGTTTCCATCCCGGAATGTATGATAATGAGAGTCGCGGACTAACCAGGAACTCCTTGTTGAATGTCCAATAGCTTGCTCTCACGCCTCCGGTCAATGCCACCACTCCCGCTTCCGTAGTCCACTTGTGGGCATCTTGCATATAAGCCTGAAAGCGGAAAGAGCTGAGTTTATTTACCCCTTTCATACTATAATACAAGTCCACCACATCCGGATTAGTTGTAGGCAGTGAATATCCCACCGAATCTCTCCACTCCCATTCACTAATTTTATCAACAATCATTTCACTCTGTGCCGATATACCCCACTGCAAATGGTTGTTAGAATGTTTATACTCACCCCTATGAGCCAATGTAACTACCCCTACATTCAATCTGTTTCTTGCATGTTCATGATACGTTCCCACTCCCAACAAGTCACCCGTTTTATCCTCTTCATCCATTGTGAGTTTTTGTTCCGCCAAGAGGTATTCCCCAGTTATATCATAGGTTTCCTGCTCATTGGTGTAGAAACCAGATATATCCAATCCCAATTTCAAGCGTTTGTTTGGTTTATAGTTGACACCGAAAGCACCAAAGGCCGTCTGGAATCTATCTTTTTCTTGTCCATCAAAGAATATTTTCAGTTTTCTTGCCATTTGATACGTTCCGAACTCCGTTTCTCTCTCTTTTGGCACGAACTTATAGGAATTTTGAGAGAAGTTACCCAAGAAAGTGAGTTCCCATTTATCATTGATACGTCCCGTCATGTATGTTTGATAATCAATGAACCATGGTTTATATTCCCCTTGCGTGTCGAGTGTACCCAGCAGATACTGAGCCGTTTTATATCTCACCCCGTGCATTTGCGAGAAGTGTTTACCTCCAGTGCCCACATAAGCATTAGCCCCTAATAAAGAGAGGGAGGCTGATGCTTCAAACTCTTGTGGCTGTTTATAGGTAATGTCCAGTACCGACGCCATTTTGTCTCCATATTTTGCATCATATCCTCCCGCAGAGAACGACACATTTTCCACCATATCCGGATTAACAAAACTAAGACCTTCTTGTTGTCCAGCACGAATCAAGAGCGGTCTGTACACCTCAATTCCATTGACATAGACACTATTTTCGTCAAAGTTACCCCCTCTGACGGAGTATTGCGAACTCAGTTCGTTAGTTTGGTTTACTCCGGAGAATGTAATCAGCAATGATTCAATACTACCACCCGTAGCATCCGGCATGAGTCTCACTTGTTCAGCCTTTGCTTGTTCCATTGTGCCCATTTGCTTTCTGTGGGCTCTCACCTCCACCCCTGCCAGTTCAGTTGCTTCACTTTGGAGTTCCACTGATACTTGCATTACGCGTTGTGTTGGAAGAAATGTGTGTTCTATGGTGGTGTATCCTAACATAGAATAGACCACAGTGACGGAGTCAGTGGCTTCAATTTGCAAGTCATAATATCCGTTTTTGTTGGTTGTAGTGCCTATGGTTGTACCTTTTACAAAAACATTAGCAAAATCAATACCCCTGTTATCCGTATCGATGACATATCCATACAGGCGCACCTTACGCATGGAGTTATCCTGTGCGTGTAGTGCAATCGGCATAAGCAGCAAACAGACAGTCAGCCACTTAAACATGTGTAGTATATTCATCTTTTTTTGTTTCATATTGCTAATTTCCCAAGATGCAAAGGTACATTTTTTTGCATGGTCAAGCAAATAGAGTAGCATATTTTCTTGCGAGCGGATGCAAATATACAAACTCCGCAGGTTGCAACTTCAGGTTTTGTTATATTCGGGGCATTGCGTCACGATAAGTTACGTTTTATACGTTTCTTTATTGCGTAATACTAAAAACTTCATCCGCAATGCCTCTCTCTGAAACATTGCGGATG
>CALGCU010000191.1 GCA_937886455.1 uncultured Bacteroidales bacterium
ATCAACTGGCTGAACGCTTGCGTGAAGAAACTAAAGGTGAAGGCGTAGATGCCATCGTGGCATTCCCGCACAACTATGGTTGCTCTCAATTAGGGGATGACCATGAAAACACTAAGAAAATTCTCCGCGATATGGTGCTCCATCCCAATGCTGGAGCAGTGCTTGTTGTTGGCTTGGGTTGTGAGAATAACCAACCGGATGTCTTTGAACAATTCTGTGGAGATTACAATAAAGACCGCGTACGCTTTATGGTATCTCAAATATGGTATGAACCTCTTGCGCGAACTTTACAATAAAGCTAAACAAGACCGCCGTGAAGATGTTCCATTGAGTGAATTGCGTGTGGGATTGAAGTGTGGAGGCTCTGACGGATTCTCCGGCATTACGGCTAATCCTCTATTGGGTGTCTTCTCTGACTACCTGATTGCACAAGGGGGAACCACCATCCTCACCGAAGTTCCTGAAATGTTTGGAGCTGAAACCATTCTCATGAACCGTTGCGAAAACGAAGGATTGTTCCGCCAAACTGTTTCGCTCATCAATGACTTCAAGGAATACTTCCTATCTCATGGTGAGCCTGTGGGTGAAAATCCTTCTCCGGGTAATAAGGCTGGAGGTATCTCTACTTTGGAAGAAAAAGCACTCGGATGTACTCAGAAATGTGGTAAGGCTCCTGTCGTAGGTGTGTTGCCTTATGGTGAACGTCTGCAAGTGAAAGGGCTTAGCCTGCTTTCTGCTCCGGGTAACGACTTGGTGGCTTCTACTGCTCTCGCTTCTGCTGGATGTCACATGGTGCTCTTCACTACGGGACGTGGAACGCCCTTTGGTACCTATGTCCCCACCATGAAAGTATCAACTAACTCCACTTTGGCCGCTAACAAACCTACATGGATTGACTTTAATGCCGGAAGCATAGTGGAAAATGAAAGTATGGAAGATGTATGCCGTCGCTTCATTGACTACGTAATCAGCGTAGCAAGTGGAGAATGGGTAAACAACGAAAAGAAAGGATACAGAGAAATAGCTATCTTTAAAACCGGTGTTACATTGTAGTCTGGGATGGACAGTGTTGGAGGAATATACCTCCGATGCTGGCACCCGTATATTTACAAGTAACAATATAGGTGTCTGGTAAAACTTTATAAGCATATAAAAGAGAATCTTAACCGCTGTGTTTAAGCGGTTGAGATTTCTTTTTTTTTTCAAATTCCAATCTCTGCATTGGATATTGTTTAGGCTGTTTGGATAATGGCAAATGTGTGGCTCAAAAACTCTACCTCTACTTAGGGCTACAGTGCTTTTTTAGTTAGCTTTGGGTTGTTGATTGTATGGTGTTTGTATCAGAAAGTAATGAAATAAAAAGAGTTGCAATCACCTTGCTTCCCTTTTTATTGTTTATCTGTATCGGGACATGTTCTATGTGCTCACTTTGCTTATTTCTTCACTGCTCCTGCTATTCTTGGTAAATCGCCTTTCACAACGTCTGCAACAATAAGTGTTTAGGTAATATTTGTTGTGATAAGTGGTGTATGTGTGATGTCTGGTGTAATGCTTAGTAACTGTGTTGCTCAAATGATTCACAGTCTCACCATCATAGGTGGTATATGAAGTATCGTCCGTGCTATAATCTTCCCCTGTGAGCGTTTGATCTATGTGTGCGTGAGTGGCAAAATAGTTGCAATGTGGGCATCGCATTGCGTTATGCCACATCAAAAAGATAATATATCCCGCAAGGTTAATGCCGATGAATACAAGGAACTTAGGAAGAATTAGCAAGATGAGATGATTGTCGTCCACCAAGTCAGAAAACTTAACGCATAAAAAGAATGTACACAAACCACCAAAGACCTTGATAAACCACATTGCTATTTTATTCAAGTTCAGGTAGTAAATAGGGAAAATGAAAGTCATGTAGAATGCTACTGGGAAGAACCAACGCCAAAAGTTGAAAGCAAAAAGACAATTAAAGAAGATAAATACAATGGGAATATACACTAAACACAATTCCCATGTAAGGTCACGTTTCTTGGACTCTTTCCAAAGTAGGGTGGCAGAGAGTAGGCAAAGCACGATACAGATGGCACTGCGCCAACGCATGCTTTTTCCTTCCTCAGAATTTCTTTCGCGTTCTTTCCATGTCAGTTCAGCAGGAGCTTCTTCGGTTTCAACCCCCTCTTGGTCGGCTGTTACAAACGCAACTAATTGAGGATGAGCGTTAGTGGGCGCTACATGTACGGCATATGCCTTCAGGATGGATTGAGTTAAAACCATCAATAATAAAAGTAAAATAACACGTGTTCTCATGATGATAAGAATAAAGATTGTTATGATTGGATAAACACTATTTTTCTGTGAGTTAAATCGAGTGCAAGATACGATATTTTTTTAATATCAATAAATAAGTTGTGGTTTATTTCTATAATCAATATTTTTTTTGTGTCGTGCCATCCTGTTAAACCCTTACTTCTCATTCATATACAAGCACAATAATCACTGAGCAATCACAAAGCATACACCTGGAATAAAAACACCTATGGTGAACGTTTCTTATATCCTTATCTTAAACTATTTTTATGAAATAATGCTATCAAACATCTTTAATCTAATGGTGGTTTGCAAAAGAATATGTATCTTCGCACGTTAATATATGTTTAAGAGAATTAATTTCATATATAAATCAATAATAAAAACAGTAGTTTATGCGAAAAACATTTTTACTTTTGCTGGCTGCCTTGAGTGTTGCAACTGCTACATTTGCTCAAACACAGAGTAAACAAGCTGCGCTTAAAGGTGTGATTATCAGCGAGCATAGCAAACAACCTGTTGCTGATGCTAAGGTGTTTCTGGCAAATCAAAACATGACCACTACGACTAACTCACAAGGGGTATTCTCGTTGGTCTTTTTGGATGCAATCAATGAAGAAGTAGTCATTTCTGCTTCTGAGTATGTTACTCAAGTGAAGTTAGTGAAACTTCAAGCAGGACAAACATTAGACTTGGGTGAAATTTCCCTCAAGAGTGATGTTGCTTCGGAAGTAAAACAAGAAATTGTATTACAACTCTCAGAAAATGAGTTGGCTGATGATGAAGGACGCTCACAAAATATGTCCTCATCCCTCTCTAAACGTGGTGATGTGTTCTCTTCTCACACATCTTATGCGTTTAGCCCAATGAGATTCAGAGTGAGAGGATATGGTCAAGAGTATGAAACAACATACATCAATGGAGTGAACTTCAATAGCCAAGAACGTGGACAGTTTAATTACTCTATGATTGGAGGTTTGAATGATGCTACACGTAATAAAGACGTAACCAATGGTATTGAGGCTAACCCTGTTTCTTTTGGAGGTATAACTACCACCACCAATATCTTGACCACAGCAAGTCGTTTTGCTGCTGGATGGAAAGTAGGACTCTCTGGTACCAACCGTAACTATAAAGGACGTGTATATGCTACATACGCTACCGGAGTTATGGAAAATGGATGGGCTTTTGCCGGATCGTTGGCATTCCGCTACTCTCCTTATATCGATACCAAAATACCGGCTATCGGTGAGGGTATATTCTATCACTCTGGAGCATACTATTTCTCTGCTGAAAAGAAGTTTAATGAACACCATAATTTGGCTATCACTACTTTTGGAGCACCTACTCAACGTGCACAATCTGCAGCAGTGACACAAGAAACATACGACCTGTATGGTTCTATCTACTACAATCCCTACTGGGGCTACCACTATGATGATAAAGGAGTGGGACACATGCGTAACTCACGTGTTGTGAAATCTTTTGACCCTACTGCAATCATCAACTACGAATGGAAAATAAATGAAGACCACGTCTTGAAATTCAACGAGGGATTCCACTATAGCATGTACAGCAATTCTGCTTTGACATTCTATAATGCACCTGACCCACGTCCGGATTATTATCGTAACTTGCCTTCATTCCTCTTCGACAACCAAGTGGATGCAAATGGTAACTTTATCTTCCAAGACTTAAACGGAGAACCCTTAGGCGGTGTGCAAGAATACAATGGTGTTCAATTTGGACCTTCTGTTGATTATGACTCATACAAAGCATTGACAGACCAATGGCTCAATCGTGATCCACAAAGCACGCAAATCAATTGGAACAACCTCTACAATGCCAACTATGCTAACAATATCAATAACCCAGATGCAACGGCAAAATACATGATTGAACGTCGTCATAACGACATCTGGGAAAATATGTTTAATATACACTACACCGGTCAACTTACAAAAAATCTCAAGATGACAGCTGCCTTGGAAACAAAATATTCTCAAGGAAGACACTTCAAGACTGTGGACGACTTGTTAGGTGCTAATCAATGGATTGACTTAGACCCATTCGCTGACCGTGATATCGCTGAATTGGCTCAAAACATTGGACTCACACAAGCTCAAATAGAAAATGTACGTCAAAACGATACAAGAAATCCTAACCAAGTAGTGAAAAAAGGAGATGTGTTTGGATATAACTATGACATTAACATGTTCACCACATCACTCTACGCACAAAATGAATGGAAATTCAACCAAGTGGAATTCTATTATGCTGTTAAAGGTACATTCAACACCTTCCATCGTGTGGGTAGAATGGACAACGGACGTGCTGAATACTTGCGTACCATCTATGAACGTGCCGGTGCTGTTGACTATGCTCAATTATACACCTCTTACGGAAAGGGTAGAGGACACTGGTTTATTGACCCATCATTCAAAGCGGGCGTTACTTACAAGATTGATGGTAGAAATGCTTTGAAAGTGAATGCTCTGGCTGAAAGCCGTGCACCATTGGCAAGAAATGCTTATGTGTCACCTCGTATTCATGACCGCACTATTGAAGGATTGAAGAGCTCACGCATCCTTTCTTATGACTTGACCTATGAATTTAATTATGGTATTGTTCGTGGACGTGTAACCGGATTCCGCACTCACTTTGAAAATGGTACAGAATTACAAGGTTATTATGATGACGGATTCCGTACATTTGTCAACCAAGCTATGACCGGTATCAGTAGCATACACCAAGGAGGGGAAGCAGCAGTAGCAGTGAAGATGGGTACTTATTTCACACTTTCTGCTGTGGCTTCTGTAACTGACAATCACTATACAAAAGATGCTTACAGTGTGACAAGTGCAGAAAACGGTATGGCATTAGACTCATACGTAGATAATGCAGGTAATACTCAACCATTATATGAATTGCGTGATAGTGTACTTATCAATGGATTAAAAGTGGCTAACGGACCTCAATTGGCAGCAAGCTTGAAGTTAAGTTTCTTCCATCCTAAGATGTGGTTTGCTGATGTTACTGTAAGTTACTTTGACTGGAACTATCTTGACTTTGCTCCATCTCGTCGTATGCAAGGTCTTTTCACAGGACAACGTGCAGATGGCTCTATGGTTAATGGATGGTATAATGTAGTGAAAGATGAGAATGGCAATGTGGCTATGGATAAGAATGGTCATCCGCTCGTGGCTTATCCTCATTCAGTGCTTGCTAACCAAGAAAGCCTTGTAAGCAATCAATGGTACAATCGCTTCTTGGTGGACTTGTCTGTGGGTAAACTCATTTACTTGCCTAACCGTCAATCTTTGAGCATTAACTTAAGTGTAAGCAACTTGCTTAACAACACAGATATGAAGACAGGTGGATATCAACAAGGACGTCTTCCTCGTAGCACTAAGCAAGGGGCAGGCTTTAATGGCTCTACCACTATTCAAGAATCTGTTATTTCCGGTAATGTTTGGAAATTCCCTGCTAAGTACTACTATGCATGGGGTACTAACTTCTTCTTGAACCTCACTTATAAGTTCTAATCACTAATCCTATATAGCAATAAAAAATTGAAGAATATGAAAACAATTAAAAATATCATAGTATTGCTTGCTGTAGTGACTTTCGTGGCATGTGACACAGCAAAGATGCCGGAGAATGATTGGGTTGTGACACATAGTATCGGTGAATTTATTGATACTTACATGACAGAGAAGGGCGTTCTATTCCCGGTGCGTACAAGAGCAAATGGTGAATATGCAGAAAATCTCTTTAGTGTGGATACACTTCCTTCCGGTGGTGAAAACATTGTGATTTGTGGTCGTCTTATTTCTGATGACTTGGCGGGTAACCTTTATAAGACATTGGTGATTCAAGACCTCGAGAAACCTGATGAAGCATTGAAGATTGCCGTAGATGCAGGTAGTGTTTCCGGACTATATGCAATGGGACAAGTGATTAAGATTCGTTGCAATGGCTTGTCCATAGGTAAGTATGCCACCCAAGCACAGTTGTGAGTTCCTTCTTATAATAACAACACTTATGCTATGAAAGCAGAAGAAAAGGTGGGCTGGTGTCCGGGACGTATTCCATTGCCTATCTTCCAAAAGGCAGTGCAATGTGTGGGTAAGCCTGATGTGAGTGCTATTGTAGTGGACACAATGACGATTGATGAAATCAAATCTACTCCTGAGTCTGATATCCAAAAGTTATGTGGTAGATTGGTATATATCAAGAATGTTCACTTTAATAATATGTCTCAAGGTGAAACAGCTTTGAAGGATGCTGATCCTACCATTGATCAAGATGCAGCTACATTTGCTCCCACTACCAATTTTATCGGTTTCCAACAAAGCCGTGACATTGAAGATGTGAATGGTAATTGGATAAGCGTTTCTTCAAGTGAATATGCTAAGTTTGCTAATATCCGTATTCCTTCTGAAGATTATTCAGGTGATATCTTAGGTATTATAGGTTACTACCGTGATAATGCTACAAAGGATTATGAAAATACACGTCATCATAACTGCTGGAGTATCACTATTCGTTCATTGGATGACCTCTTCTTTACGGATGCTGAGGGTGAGCCATGGCAACCGGTAGAGTGGTCGAAATAGAATATAACTTGTTTCTATCCCTCTTCACTGTAAGAGGGATAGTTTTTTATAATGATAATAGTTTATGAATATAATTGATATATTGATTTTAATTCCCATCATTTATGGCTTGATACGTGGCTTAATTAAAGGGTTGGTGCATGAACTGACATCTTTGGTGGCTATTGTGCTTGGTGTTGTGGGAGCGCGCATGTGGGCTCCCGAACTGATGAGTCAACTTTCACAAATGATTGAGCTTGACCCTATGGTGGCACAGGTGATTAGTTACTGCTTGGTGTTCTTTGCTGTGGCTTTGTCGCTGAATCTGCTGGGCAGACTGCTTTCTAAACTACTCTCCGCTGTGAGTCTTGGTGGGGTGAATAAGTTGCTGGGTGCTGTGTTTGGCACGATAAAGTTAGCCTTAATTGTGAGTGTGATTGTTAATCTTGTGGAGATTGTTGATGTGCAATTCCACTTTATTAAGCCGGAAACTAAGTCGTCTTCTGTGTGCTATGAACCGGTAAAGCGATTAGCCTCTGTGGCTTGGGAACAGGTTAAGAATGAGTGATTCTTTCTGTTAGAATCAAAATATGTTTGCCTTGGTAGGTGGTGCCGAACAGATGTTGGGTGCCACCTTCTTTTATGTTGAGTTTTTTTCGTAGTTCTTCTGCACTGATGGGGAAATTGCGTGTTGCAATAGTGCATTGTGAACATGTGGTGCGTAGTTGTTTAATGGATTTTTTGTCCATGTTGTGACAACTGATTACTCGGAAGCATTTGCCTTGATGGTTGTCTGTGTAGTGAGGTGAGGTGTAGAGATGACTATTGGTGTCTAATTTCTGTAGGTTGAGCCGCTGGGCATATAGTTTAAATCCTCCTGCTTTCATGATTGATGAGCCGGGTTCATAGAGGTAGTGGTCTATGTGCTCGCTCAGTGTGCAAGGGCATGCTTGTTCTTCTTCTGTGGTAAAACTGAATGTGGAATGCGTCTCCCCTTGTAGTTCTACGGCATGAATCATGGGTGTGGATGAGGTGTCTTCGTGTAGGTGTAGTAATAACTCCTTGCATTCGTTTTTCACAGAGATAATGTATGCTTCTTTCACCGGAAGGGAGTGTAGTGCCTGTGATAGGTCTAACATCGGTGAGAGTTTTACCCATACATGTCGTTTGTTATGGAGGAGTAGGGGTAGGTGTTCTATGATATTGGGTTCGCAATCGCTGATTTGTACCACTTTGCCGCCTATCTTGTCGCGACGAGCAGGGTCAAGATAGATGACGTCAGCCTCAGTGTGTGTGCTCAGGAAATCGATTCCGTCGCCGTTATGACAGTGTATGTGTTTCTTCCCGAGTAGATTGAAGTTGTGTCGGGCGATGGTGTATAGTTCTTGATTGCGCTCGATGTAGTCAATGGTGTTGAAGTTGTCAGCCAATGATAAACAGTCAATTCCGAAACCTCCAGTCAAGTCCATGAGGTGTGTACCTCTGATGATTTTTGCTTTGAAGGCAGCTGTTTCCTCTGATGAACATTGTTCTAAGGAAAGTCTTACCGGTAGTATGAGTTGTAGGTTATGATAGAATTGGGGTAGTTTTTGTTTGATTTGTTGTCGTCCACTTATTTGTTGTAGAGCAAAGGCCACATCGACTTCGGGGTCGGTGCAGCCTTTCAATGCCAACGAACGCACATCGTCATTGATGTGTGTTGTGATAAATCGTTGTGTGGCTTCTGTGATTACCACATCAATACTAAGCGGAAATTCATTTCTCCCGGTGCAATGCTTGCATCAGTGGGGAAGTCGGAATAGGTAACGTATATGTTTACATTTCCCACCATGTAGTCAAAGTCGGTGGTTTCTGTCCACAAATACCATTCTTCAGCACTCACCACTTCCTCTTTGTGTCTCACACAAGGCAGGAGTTGTTGAGATGCGTTGGCGGTTCCTCCGTCATATTCGATGTAACATTGTACTAATCCACTGTCGTAGATAAAGGCGTCTAATTCGGGTACATCAAATGAGGCTACGTAGAATGGATTGTTGCCATCAGAGTCGGTACGTCTTTCCCAATCACTTGCACCTGCATGGAGATTGATTACCTCCCATTGTGTACTTTCACCGGCAGGTCCTTGTGGTCCCTGTGGTCCTGCTGGTCCTTGAGGTCCTTCACATGAAAGGATGGTCATCGCAAAGACAGCGAGTAGAATACCATAGATTTTTTTCATTGTTTGTGTATTTTAGAATTAATATTCATAATCAACAGCTGCTCTTCCACATCTCACTTTTGCTATAAAAGAAGCTACTTTTACATGTTCGGGATGAACTTGATAAGCATCTACATCTGCAAAACTGTCAAACTCACATAAAAGACATACATCATAGTCTGTCTTTGTTGCGTTAGGAATGTTGATGCCTACTTCTGCTTTTTTCAAACAAGGTACTAAGTTGACCAAGTTTTCCAGTCCTTCTTTAATTTTTTGAGCATTCTCTAACTTTGTGCAGCCTTCTGCTTCGTCTAACAGACGAAAGAAAACAATGTGCTTTACCATGTGTGTTAGTTTGTAAGGTTTTTGAAATACAACGCAAATGTACATTAAACCATTCAATATTGCAAATGAATAGGGTAGGTTTTTACTATATCCCATGTCCTTTCTCGGTGTGTTGTCCCTTACATCCATCTGCCCTATGTGAAGGTAGTTAGTTCCTATCTAGTTCCTACCTAGTTCCTACCTAGTTCCTACCTAGTTCCTATCTAGTTGGTATCTGTTTTTATTGCTATGATGATGGATGGGGCGA
>CALGCU010000192.1 GCA_937886455.1 uncultured Bacteroidales bacterium
GCATTCATGTGGTTGCCCTTACCATCATATTGTCCTCCATTTAGGACAATACTTGCAATACCCACTCCTGAATGCAGAGTCCATGGCGTGGTCAATGCAACATTATCACCACTTGATGCTTCATTTCCTTCTGGATTTTTGTAATTTGCTCCATCATAACGAGTAACATCATTGTATGCATACACATATGTTTCAGCACATCCACCAGCCACTACTTCAGTCCATTTAACATTCCCGGTGTGGCGGGTGTTGTCAGTGTATTGTCAGTGAACCATCCACCGAATGTCCATCCTGATTCAGAGGGCGTGGGTAATGGATTAGGCAATGCGCTTACCGTGGCATCTGAGATAGCACTTCCGTGTCCGTTTAAGTTATAAGAGAGTGTGTAAGTAGGCAACACCACTTCGTTCACTTGGATAGTAGCTGTGGCCGTTCCAGCACATTGACCGTTGTACTCAGCTTGCGTAGCTGTGATTACGTATGTACCAGCAGCCGATGCATTGAATACACCACCACTAACTGAGGCAGTAGCCGGAGCCACTGAGTAGGTCACTTCGCCACCATTACCACCAGTGACTGCTATGTTAGCCGTTTCTCCCATTGTGATGACAGTAGGAGTAGCCGTGATGGAGAGAGGATTAGCCGGTGCAGCGCACGTTACATCAATTGTTTCAGTAAGCGTAGCTTCGCAGTATGTACCATCAGCCGCTACAGTAGCAGTAATTGTAGTAGAGCCAGAAGACACATAGTGTAGCTTTCCATCTACAACAGTAGCCACAGCAGGATTACTTGATGTGTAGGTTACAGCACCTGTGCTAAGACCTTTGTTTACACCTAAAGTAATATCAGCATCCCCTACTTCACCATCAGCAGGAGCAGTAGTCCATGAAATGGTTGGAGTGGTGCAAGGAGAAGAGGAAGTAGAACAAACATCACCTGTGATAGTAAATTCTGGGAAACACAAGTACTTGCCTGTGCTACCAAATTTCAAATAAACTTTCACAACAAATGTTCCTGATAAATTTTGCACCTTGTCAACACCTGACAAATCTATCGTTTGATGATAATTAGCAGCTGTTGCTTTATTGTAATTGGTAATAGTATATTCTTCACTTGAGTATAGTGTTTCAGTTGAATTGCAAACTGCAATCTTATATGTCATAGCACAAGAGGCCGCAATCTTAAATTCTAAAGTAGATAAACTATAGGCAAATCCATCAGCGACATCAACTTGATACCCCACTGTGTTATTAGCAGTCTCAATATCTGTTGAGCTTGTATTTTTATTCCACTTATATGCTCCTTTTGAATATATTGCTGTAGAAGATGCGTAATACATTGGTTTATCACCTTTGGTATATTCTGTAATGGCTTCAGATGTTGTAGATACTACTTGATGAGTAACTGTAATATTATCCACAGTTTGCATTGTCCGTATTCCTTCACCACTTGCACCTGTAGTTGTTATAATTCCAACAGTTCCCTTTTCACATCCACCACCTCCGGTGCTTATTTCAGTGAATGTAGCAGAGATTGTTACATTAGAAGCCGGCATTGTGAATTTGTTGTCGGTGAGTGTGATATTGTTATCAGCCGCATCCTTAACAGAGATTGTTCCAAGTTGGTATCCCGAAGCCGGAGTGACAGTGAGTGTGATCGTTTCGCCTTCGTTAATGCCGGTGGTTTTGCTTGCAGAGACAGTACCATTGGTCATGCCGTTCAAGGTCACTGTGTAGGTTGGTATTGCTGTCCACTTAGCATAAAGAGTGATAGGCGCTGTGATTGGAGTAGAGAAGTCGAACTTATTGTTGCAAGCAGCCTCTTTGTACCATCCACCGAATGTGTATCCAGTAGCAGTAAGCGCAGCAGGTTCTGTAGCAGTAGCATTCTCAACTATTGTTTGTGCAGTAGGCGCAGTGCCATGTCCATTCGCATCAAAAGTGACCTCGTAGGTAGGGAGTCCAGTACCAGTCACCACGATTTGCGCATTCAGTTTGTTGTATCCTGTAGCGCTTTCCCAAATATCCGTATTAGCAAAACGTACAGCAAATGCAGGCTTTGCAGCCAGTGAAGCACTTGCATCCGGCAGGTGTAGATAGAGGTTATATGTACCCGGAGCAACAGAAGCCGGAATAGTTAGGTTTTCATTGATTGTGGTAGTAGCACCATTAGGTTGCCATGAACGTGGGTCGCTTGAAAGTTTGAGCGAATAGGTGTTAGTAGCATTTTTCAAGACTATATATGCCTGTCGTACGTAGTACAGCTGTGCATATCCAACTTTTTTTAGTTAGATATTTACAGCCATTGTCCCCCCAGCAACCGCTTCATCCGAGAATGTACCCGCTTGTAGTTGGAAGCGATAACCCAGATTGCGTGACATGATATCGAAGTGACCTGTAGAGCGCCACAAATCCGTCACTGCAGTACTATATCCTTGATTGAGGTAGGAATAATGCAAATAAGCCATTTCAGCAACCGCTTTATCTCCCGTAGCATGCGTATTTATAGTGGCTGCACCCACATCATGATTTGTTTCGCCACCTACCGGAACATATAGACATTCTTGTGCTATGTAAGCCTTATCGGCAGTTACGTTTTCGTATGTACCTTGGTTTTCATCCCCGTTGAGGAAGGCATCATTATGATGTCCGAGACGAGCTTTTGCTGTAGATTTATTAGCTTCAGAAGCAGTCAAAGCAGTTGTTGAACCTAAATAATCGGTTTTGTATTTAGGAGTACGCAATTGTACCACACGTGAAGCCGGCACAGCATCCAGCAATTGGTTAATGAGATTAGTTTTTGTAGCCATTGGGATGCTTTCCCCTTTACCTTGGCTTGAATAGTACCATTCACCCCAAGCACCGAGGAATCCTGCTTGTACAACATAGATAACATCAGCATTGGCCGCTAAAGTAGATTTTAGTTGTGCCAGATGCGCTTGCCATATAGCCGGACTAGCATCCTTATTTTCAGAAGGGTTGTCTGATGCAGTGTTAGTATAAGCGAAACGCAAGATACACTTAAATCCTTTGTCACGGAGTTTTTGCATATCCGTATTGATTAGGTTCATCACATCAGAAGTAAGTTCTTTGTCGCGGAAGTTGTCCAAATAGTAGAGACGTAAGATTAACGAACGTCCTGCATTTGTACCGTTCGTGAAGTAAGAGTCAGACAAGTTAGACTCATTACCAGATTCTTTTACTCTTTGTTCAATATGTTCATAGAATCCACGTTCCGGATTAGGGAAGATAGAATTGTCGGCAGTGTAAGTCACATCCCCCGTTATAACTGGAGTCCATTTGGCATAGAGTTCCAAATTAGCATTAGGAGTGATAGACGCTTTATCCACATAAACCACTTCACCACTTGCGGAAGTAGCCCATCCAGCGAATGTATATCCAGAGCGCGTGAACGCACATGCAGAGAGTTTGGTTGTTACATTTTCAGTCACAAGCATTTCATCCATACTTCCAGAGCCACCATTCGAGTTGAACGTGATGGTGTAAGTTTCAGCCACATCAACCGAAGTTGCACATTCGTATAATCCCAAGAAACTATATCCCCAGTTTCCACTTGCCGTTAATACATAATTTCCAGCAGTCAAATCAGTAATTTCAACA
>CALGCU010000193.1 GCA_937886455.1 uncultured Bacteroidales bacterium
CAAAATAGAGAAAAAGCACTCACATTAGGTGCCACTCAAATCAGTGGCGGTTCACGCACCACAGTAGGGGGCTACGTAGATTCACACGATGCTGAACATTCTGCACAATTTGATGTCACCGATCAACGCACATTAGACGAAATTGTACAATGGCTGTTAAATTTAGGACACTTACCCAGCTTTTGCACAGCCTGCTATCGACAAGGACGTACCGGCGATCGATTTATGGCATTAGTCAAAAACAAACAAATAGCCAATTGCTGTCACCCTAATGCCTTAATCACTTTGCAAGAGTACCTCCAAGACTATGCATCGCCGGAAACAATCAAATTGGGAGAAGCTATGATTAAGCAAGAACTCAACAACATACCCAACCCCAAGGTACAAGAGACTGCAAAACGCTATTTAGAAACCATCAAACAAGGTAAAAGAGACTTTAGATTCTAATAACCATGCAAGACAATACACCACGTTCTGAACGCCTACACATCGGACTATTTGGGGCAACTAATACGGGAAAATCCACGCTTACTAACTGCTTGGCACACCAACAAGTAGCCATCACCTCACCTATACATGGCACCACAACCGACACGGTGTATAAAAATATAGAAATCAATGGTATAGGTCCATGTACCATCATGGATACACCGGGATTGGATGACACCACACCGCTCCGGTCACTGCGTCTGCAGAGTACACAACAAGCCATCACAAAGACTGACATTGCTCTTTATCTTCTCTCAGAGAAAGACACAAGCGAATCCATCTCATCATGGACGAAACAATTTGCTTCGCACATACCCACACTCTACATCATCAATCATCACGGGCAATTACCCACACAGGAACAACATGCCGGATCTTCACCGGAAAATCCAATACACATCAATTGTCACACACAAGAAGGCTTAGACCTGCTACTACAACGCATTAAAGACATTGCATCCTCCAAGCGTCTTATTGACAATTACCATGATCTCACCGGCACACTCACACGAGCCGGAGAAACCGTAATATTAGTAATGCCACAAGACGCATCCGCCCCCAAAGGACGACTAATAATGCCACAAGTACAAACCATTCGCCACCTATTAGACAAAGGATGTAATGCCCTATGTGTCACACCACACAACCTGAAAAATTGCCTACAAAACCTAATAACACCACCCTCACTCATCATCACAGACTCACAAGTATTCACCCAAGTAGAAGCACTCACGCCTCCCGGCATAAGGCTCACCTCATTCTCCATACTGCAAGCTTGTCAAAAAGGGGATGTCAATACATTTTTACATGGAGCTGAAGTCCTACTAAACCTTCCTCACAACGCACGAATACTCATTGCTGAAGCATGTTCACACACACCACAACACGAAGACATTGGAAGGGTAAAACTACCGGCATTATTGCGTAAAAAATTAGGGGATAAACTTCATATTGAACACGCATCAGGCAATGACTTCCCTACCGACCTAAGCGCGTATGACCTCATCATCCACTGCGGAGCATGTATGTTCACACGCACACATGTACTCAACAGAATAGACCAAGCAAAACAACAAAACACACCCATCACAAACTACGGAATAGCCATTGCTGCCCTCACGGGTATATTACACAAAGTAAGCATTCCTACATCTGAGCAACCATAATGCACTTTCACCTTCACGTGAACAATCAAAGTCGATAAGATGTTATTAGTATGACATGTCATTAATAACATGTCATATGTTAAACCTTATAAACCTAAACTACTATGATGCCAACAAGAAGAAACCAAAATTGGTTGCCGGACATTTTTAACGACTTGTTCGACTACAATTGGATGAACAAAACAAACGCAACTGCACCGGCTATCAACGTTGTAGAAAATGAACAAAACTATCGAATTGAAGTAGCGGCACCCGGATTAAAAAAAGAAGACTTCACTGTACACATTGACGAAAGCAACAATCTGGTTATTAGTATGGAAAAGAAAAGTGAGAACAAAGAAGAACGCAAAAAAGACCATTATCTTCGCAGAGAATTCACCTACTCTAAATTCATGCAAACCATCATGTTGCCGGAGAATGTAAACAAAGATGGAATACAGGCAGAAGTAAAAGATGGAGTGCTGGAAATTCAGTTGCCTAAAAAGATGATAGAAGAGAGCGAGAAAGAACGCAAACAAATCACCATCAAATAAATGCGTTCTACTCAAGCACAAACAAGGGTGTATCAAATAAAACATTGATACACCCTTGCATTTTCTATATCTATCCCTAAAATTGGTTCAAAAAGCGGACAAACCAATTCATACACCCCACCAACATTAACGTACATAATGAGGGAGTTCTACCCCACTCTCACCCAACACCATGGATATTTCACACAGTCCCTGCACTTCACCATTCTCCTTCCATGCGGTCTGATAAATCATCTTTTTCACCCCACCTTTGTCTATAGTATAAGCATTCGTTCCACCGGTCTCCAGCAAGCGAGCAATAATCTCTTTTGAACGGTCACTATGACACGGCATCAGGCTCTTACCCACCAAGTCACCATGCCGAGCAAACGTCTCTTTCGCTTTGTCGTTCATATAAAGAATAACACCCTCTTTGTCACACACAGTGACAGCACAATTCATCTCTTTGGCCCAATCAAAAATGCGATTTTCCATACTATAAATCAGATTTAAAATTATACTATTATTTTCTTATACTATCAATAATCTCCCACCAATCCTCATCAAGACGTTGGCGCATCTCATCCATAATATACCAAGGAATTTCCTTATAAAATGCTTCTGCTATACCTCCGGTAAT
>CALGCU010000194.1 GCA_937886455.1 uncultured Bacteroidales bacterium
TTAGTTTCTGCGATAGCCGTCCACTTTGCGTAGAGAGTGATGTTGGCGGTGTATGCTGTAGCACCAAGTGAAGTGACTGCGGAGCCAGTACAACCAGAGTTGGTAAACCAACCACCGAAAGTGTAACCTGTCTTGGTTGCAGTTTTTAAGGTTGTTGCAGTACCATAGGTATGTTGTGTAGGATATCCACTAGCGTGAGTACCAGAAAAAGCAACATTGCCTTGATCTTTGTAGGTAATGTCGTATACACTAGGAGTCCATATAGGAGTGATAGTTACATCGCTCGCCAGTGTATAGGTCGTAGAAGCTATGTCTGCTGCAGCAATAGTAGTAGTTGTACTACCATTGTTGATTTGCACACCGCCAAAGGTATAGCCAGTAGAAGCAGTTGCACTGAATTTAAGAACAGTGAGTTTGACTTTTTTTGTTCCATTGGTAACTGTAGTATTATCGTAATCCTTTACGGTTAGTGTACCACCTGTAGGGCTATTGATTGTGACAGTATAGTCTGATTTGGTAGAAGTAGACCATTTGTACACGGTACAAGTTGTGTTGTAGTGTGTAACAGATTGTGTTCCATCTGCCTTATAAATGGTAGTAGCATTCCAAGCAGAGGTGCGAATATTTGTCACATTTTTGTTGCCATGGTACACAAATTTATATATATCTTCGCCATTGCTATCCCACCATTTCTCTTTGCTGACTACCCAGCCAGATGCGCCACCCCATTTATTGCCACTATTAAAATTAGAGGGTAATTTCCAAAGGTACTGGGTGCCTGAAACACGACTCATGGCGTAGCATGAGGTATAAGAGCCATGACCGATATAGACATAGCAGTTTGTCCATTGGGCAGTAGAATTATCGAAATATAAATCCACAGCAGATTGGTCATATCCCCACACATTACCAACTCCCATCATTAGGATGAGAGAAATAAAAATTGATTTAAGTAAATTATGTTTCATAGTATTTTATTTTTTTCTGTTTTGTTTAAGTGCGTAGGCTATTGCCATAAGCATGAGTGGTAGGACGCCTCCTCCCACGGGTACGGGTATAACGGGTGGTTCACCGGGGTTGTCAAATCCTCCGGTGCCTCCTGTTCCCCAGTCATCATCATCATCATCGTCACTACCCGCAGCACGCATGATGACAGGTTGTGCAGCGCCCACTTGTGTGAGCACTTTATTTGTCTGGTTGATGGTTTTGGGCTTTTTAGTTGCAACGGGCGGAGTTGTTGCGAACGCCCCCCCCCATGCATTTTTCTGCACAGTAGCAACATAATTGCCGGAGGGTGTTTTATATAGATTTCCTGTAGAGGAATATGAATTTTCAGGGTGAATGTTAATAGGTGCAGCCTTATAGTTGGCTTGCATGCTATTAAAATCAGCAGGTTTGTTTGCTTTAATGTTTCCCTGCACTTTCTCAACGGAATGTTGATGTTGGAGCGGCACAAACAGGTCGCTCGTAGTTGGCTTATTAGATGACGAAAAGGGAACAGCGACATCTGTTGCAAGATTGCCGAATGCTCCTATGTGATTAAAAAATACAAGGCTTAGGATGAGAAAGCCTTTTCGCCGAGTAAGTAATGGCTTACTAAGACGCATTGTGATCTTTGTTTTGTATTAGGTTAGTAATAAAATGAACTTATCAACAAGCTCGTATAATAAATGAAAGCAGTCACGGCCTCATGGCATGAAGCCATGACTGCTTTTCAAAAGATAAAATTATGATGGTTTGTTAGTAAAGTACAACTTTTTGAGCCTTACCATTGATACGTACAATGTACATACCTTGTCCTAAAGCTACGTTGTAGTCTGCGCTCACTTGGCTGTCGAGGAGTACTCCGTTCAATGAGAACACTTCAACAAGAGCTGCTTGATCTAACACTGCACGCAACACACCGTTTTCAGCAAATACACGACCTGCTACTGCTTCTTCTAATGCAGAAGAAAGATCTACTTTGTTGATGCAAGCTTTCTTGCCATCGAATGTGATGGTAACTGTAGCATCTGCTTCAAGGGTGAAGATGATGTTGCCGTCATCGTTGGTTGTAGTAGTTACGTTGCCACATGCAGCATCCACTACAGAATTACCCCAAGTTTGAGTCCAGCTACCGTCAGTGAATTTGAATGCGTATTCTGTTCCTGCCACAGCTGTGAAGCTAACTTCGTTTTCAAACACCTTCAAAGCCGGATTCCATTCGCCTTCAATACCAAGTGCAGTGTGGAATGCAGCATTACCGGTGATGTAGTAAGTGATTTGAATGTCTTCGCCCGTATAAACAATGCTCAATGCACCGCTTGCAGGGTCATATACATAAGTCACTTCTACGTTGGTAGCATTAGGAGCACCTGAGATGAGTTCTGCTGGGTTCCATTGTGCACCTTCATCACTTTGTTGTGTGTGTACGTTAGCACCCACGCCATTCCAGTTAGCCACCAAGGTGTAAGTACCGTTTTCTTGTTTGGTCATTTCTTTCCATTCCCAGTTGTCAGTTCCATCGAATGGGTGTTTTAAGAAATATTTAGTGTCGGTAGGAGTAACAACATCGTCACCTCCCTCTTGAGCCTTGATGCTCAATGTACCGCTTGCAGGGTCATATACATAGGTAACTTCCACACCTGTAGTAGCAGGAGCACCGGCAATAACACCGGCTTCTTTCCATTGTGCATCACCGTCATTTTTCTTAGTGTTTACGTTAGCACCCACGCCATTCCAGTTAGCCACCAATGTGTAAGTACCATCTGCTTGTTTAGTCATTTCTTTCCATTCCCAGTTTCCGGCTCCATCAAATGGGTGTTTTAA
>CALGCU010000195.1 GCA_937886455.1 uncultured Bacteroidales bacterium
ACTTATCTATTTCAGCAAGTTGGGAGGGAATTCAAGTCTTTAGCGGACAGTAATATTTTTTTATACCTACATAATATGTTCATTTCTTGATTATTCTCAGTGTCTCTACACCTTCTGTGGTAGTGGCGGAGAGAATGTATTGCCCTTGTGGTAATAGAGCCGGCAGTCGTAGGGTGAGGTGTTGTGTTGGGGTGGTGTGTTGTTCATACACGATTTGTCCCATAAGATTGATGAGCCTTACGTGTGTGATAGAATGAGCACATCTCACTTCTGTATGCGTCTTCATCGGGTTAGGATACACGTTGATACCCTGAGAAGGTGAGATGGGTGAAATCAATGCTGTTTCGCCTTCGTAGGTAAATCCAAAGGGTTGAGTGCATGTTTCTCCAAATTCATTCACCAATAAAGCACGCACATATCTACCTTGAAAACCTGTATAATCAAACTGATTGCCTACCGCGAGGATGGTACTCTTGCGTGTGGCGGGCGCATTAGCCTGACTGATATCTGTGGCACTAATCCAATAGACCTCCTTCGCATCTGTTTGAATAGTAATGGTATGAGCTGTCGCATCTGTGGTAATACTCTGAATGCGTGGTGTCTTGCCTTCTCCGGAACCGGTGTATTCATAGCAAAAATAGTGGTGCCCATTGGTCATGGCATCCTTGAGGGCCTCAGTGGTGAGTTGAGGCATGAGCATCCAATTGTAATTGCGGAAAAATTGTTCCAGCGTGTGCGTATCGTCACATGAGTAGCCATACACAGGTGTCTCAGGCATGGTGAGTTCTAGTATCTGGTCCCACAATATACGGTCATTCGGGCGTTTGTCTCCTTGATTATATACCTCCAACCCAATCAAACTATGATAGGTGCGGAAGTTTTCAGCATGCCATTCGGGTGAATTTTTTGCCCCGGCTGTGTAATTGGTGTTCAGGTTCCAATATTGTCCCGGATGGTTGATGAGTTGCATTCCTCCGAGCGATTGTGTGTAGGCGTATGATTCCCTCAAGGTGGCAAACTCTTGTCCTTGCCTACCGGTGAAAAAGTCATTGTGATGGTTAAATTCACTACCTCCTACCTCGTTCCAAGAGTTGTTAAAATTTTTGCTTAATTCATTTCCGGGCAGTGTGAGCATATCCATTCCTATCGGATTGAGCGCTATTGTCTGTGGCTGATAGAGTGGGAAATGGTGCCATGGGTAGGGGTTTGCATCATGCTCTGTGAGGGCTAATATCTTATAGCCCGCTTGATGATATTTCTGCACAGTCTCATCTACATGATAATGCCCGTCAAACGACCATGTGGAATGAGTGTGAAAGTTGGCTTTGTATTGCTGAATGGTGTTCCAGTCTATGTCTTGATAGGGGTTGATGAGTTGTTTGTCACGTTCTGTTCCTTCTATCACCTTGATGGCTATCGTTTTTAGGTCATTCAGTTCTGTGTCGCCACGTTTCATGTGTAGGCTGATGTGATAAATACCACCTTTTAGGTCATTGAGCGATAGAGTCCATTGACCTGTTCCTGCTACTGTGAGCCCATGAGTAATGGACTCGCCGTAGTTATGACTCACACTCACTGAGGGTATGCACCCTTGCAGGTCGTTGATGTGTAATGTTACTTTTGCCTTACTTCCTATGCGACAAATGCTGGGTACAGCCATAAAGCGTTCTACTGTAATGGCTCCTATGCTTTCGCCGGTTTGTGTCTCTGTTATGTTGACCTTATTTGTGCGGAAATCATAGGTGATTTTGGCTTCTGTACACTGAGCGCTCACTTGATATGCAGGTGTGATGGCTCCCATATCTGAACCACTGTTCACACTACCATAGTGGATGCTGAATGTCTTGTTGGGTGATGTGAATGTGGCTGTGGCTTCTACGGTATAGTTACCCACATTGGTCATAGTAATGGTTTCTGCTGACGTAATAAGACGGAAACGAGCCGAGTTGGCGGCTATGTCTTTCACTGTTTCATCTTCCAATATTACGATGCGATGCCATGATGGGTAGGCTTTTTTGGATGAAAAACCTATATTGCCGTTTTCTGTTTTGAGCATATCACCTGTTCCGTTAGCTCCTCTACTCACATTCCAGTAGTATTGGGTTTTGACAGCTGTTGGGATTTCTTTCATTGCTACCTGTGCTGTTACGGCTGTACCATCGTGCAGATAGTCTGTGACAAGGGAAAATGAGGTGGCTGGGTCATACTCCAGTGTTTGGCTGTCAATGGCTGAGTGTAATGAATAGGTGTTTTGTGTAATATCGCTGGCAACTTTGCTCGCTACAGGGCTGCGTTGCTTGAACACCGGACTTGTTTCTGGAGCATTCCCATCAAGTAAGTATGGTAAGACATGACTGAATACTTTTCCCCATGTGGAATCGTTATGTTGTGCTCCTTCTACTGTGAGTTGGCGTACTTGAGTGTTAGTGCGCTCTTGCAGTGCTTCGTGAAGGTCTGTCACATCTGTTTTCACTTCTTCTATTTCGGCACTTCCCACAGATAAGTGAAAGCGTTGTGTGCCATGTCCGGACAGCGAAGGTCCGGTGCTGATGAAGTTTAAAAGTTCTTTTCTGTTTTGCCATATTACGGGTGACAACACTGCACATTGTCCAAATACGTCGGGACTATGTAAGGCTGCATATAGTGCCAACATACCTCCCATGTCAGCGGATACAATGGATGTATTAGCTGGTCCTGTAAGAGTGCGATAGGTGCTGTTAATATAAGGTATGAGGTCAGCCGCTATGCTGTTTAAGAAGGAGGCGGCTTGCCCGCTTCCGGCATAATCTGGATGCGCCACAAACATCATTTCGGGTACAAATCCATACACAGAAACCAGAATACATGCATTATGGTCAATGGCAGAAAGATTCCACGAAGTTGCACCAAAGTGATCATCCCCGCGGTCTTCATCGCTTCCGGCATTGTCATAGCGGGCCTGCACACCTGTGAGATACACCACCGGATATCGTTTGCCTGAGTTGGCATAGTCTTGGGGTAGGAGTATGCGTACAATGCGGGGATAACTGTTGAGCGTGAGTGTGGTTTGTAGTACGTCCGGGTCATACACTTTTGCCCATCGCGCAACTTTATCGGGATTTCCCACTGTGGTTCGGTTGCTGAGTTCTTCTCCGGAAGCTCCCTTTTCTACATAATCCCAAGAAGGCCCACTGAGATATTTATATCCTTTTGCGGCCATTTCTTGTGTTACTTCATCAAGGGTGATGGTATATGTCTGTTGGTCAGTGGCAGTCATGGCGTATGCATTTCCTGCATCCCAACCATTGAAATCGCCGGCTATATAACAGGATTTAGTCCCTTCTGGAACTACTACACGGAATGTGATGGCAAATGCGTTGAACATACTACCACAGAGAAGTAGGAATAGGAATAAATGTTTTTTCATGGTGTGTAAACAGAATGGATGGCTATATGTTGCCCTATTTTGTGTTGAAATATATATTTCCTTGACAAGATCAACACTTTACCCTTGTCAAGGAAATTCTTCAAAAAGGCAATTGGTGGAAGTGCCTGCTATTTAAATAAATTCACAATAGATGTAATAGAGTTGGCTATGCTACTTGCATTTTCCACTACTGCACTTCCTTTTGCTGTGGCATTCTCAATGGCAGCATTGCCTTTTTCTACAGCTGTATTGACAGCAGTGTTCACTTTATTGCTACCTTGATTGATAGCGTTGGTCAGTGATGATGTGTCCACTTTGTTAAGCACATTGGTAAGGTTGCTTACTACAGTTTCTGTGTTGGTTTGATTTACTAAATTGTTAGAGCCCATCATCAACCCTTTTGTGCGTTTTTCAGTGTTTGACAACTATTGGTCAGTGTGAGTATATGGGTGAGCGTTGCCAGATTAGTCATGTCAATTTTTCCATTGGTTTTATATTGGGTATAAAGGGCACGTAGCGCTGTCCCTGCTGATTGTCCGGATGTGTACGCTGCTGATTGTGCACTGAGTGCAGCTAAAGGATTAGAACTGGTAGATGTGCTACCGCATGATGCAAATGTTAAAGCCAATGTCATTATGACGGCAATGAATGATTTTGTTTTCATATTCCTTGTTTTTAATTTGGTTTATTTTTTCACAAAAATACACACTTTGTCTGAAATATAAAATAGCATTATAAAAAATGATTTCACTATCATTGTCCTACAACTCCTCCAACTTGTTTACGCCCGTCCTCTCACCTAAAACGAGTGCAACGAGCATCCTATGTTACTTGTTTGCTGAGTGTAAAATCAAATCTCAATCCTCCATTCGGACGATTGGTAACGGTGATTGTGCCTCCGTGAAACTGAACTGCATGTTTTACGATGGAAAGACCAAGACCTGTTCCCCCCTTTTGTCGGGAACGACCTTTGTCCACGCGGTAGAATCGCTCAAAGAGTAGTGATAATTGCTCCTGGTGTACACCTTTCCCATCATCTTCAAAGCGTATCCGGACCTGCTTTTCTGTGTTATCAAGCAAACTTATGTAGATATTCTTGCCTTCGGAATAGGCAATTGCATTCTCTGTGAGGTTGCTAAATATAGAGCCTATCAATGATGTGTTTCCTTCAATTGTCACTACCTCATTAAAGTCAATGTGGAGCGCCATTCGTTCTTCTTCGGGCATTACATTCAGCACATCTGCCACCTCATTTACTACAACTGTTTCTGCTGCTGGAGTTACATCCACTGAAACATTAGCATTATCAATAGATTGTTCAACAACATTATTAGTTTCAATCATCTCAGTAGTATCAAACAAACCACCAGCATTAGCATTAGCTTCAGTTACTGGTGTAACCTCTGCTTGAACATCTACCGGAGCATCATTAACTGGAGCTTCTACTTGACCATCAAAAACCGAAGTGTTTTCTACATTAGAATCAGTTGTTTCTACTTCTGTTTGAACAGAATTTTGTTCTTGTGCAACAGAAATATCAACCGCTTCTTCAAAAGAAAATGCATTGTCTAAATCATTTCCAACAATTTGTTTAATCTCTTCCTCTTTAATATCAAAAGAATTGGCAGTTCTAAAAAATGCATAAATTAATCCTAATGATTTATTAATAGCTTCTTGTTGTTCACGAATTAACCCAGATAATTGCGACTTTTTGTCTTCATCATATGAATCTACAACTCTAGAAACAGAAGTTAAAAAACCTTGATGACGATAAACTTCATCTAAAATACTTGATTTAAATTCATTAATTCTATCAACACTCATCTTATTCACCTCAATTACTTAGCATTCGCAATTTTCTTAAGTAAAACTTGAACCTCGCTCCATTCGGCATC
>CALGCU010000196.1 GCA_937886455.1 uncultured Bacteroidales bacterium
TTTATCTATTTGATATTCTTTTGCTATGTCGCATAGAGTGAAGAGATGGTTGAGTGAGCTGTGTACTCCTCCATCAGAAACTAATCCCATGAAGTGTATTTTCACTCCGTGTTCTTTGGCATAGGTGAATGCGTTTTTGATTTCTTTATTTTCTAATATAGACTTATCTGCACATGCCCGATTGATTTTGACCAGGTCTTGATAGACTACTCTACCGGCTCCAATGTTAAGGTGTCCAACTTCAGAGTTTCCCATTTGTCCGTCTGGTAATCCGACATTTTCTCCGGATGCTTGTAACTGTGAGTGTGGATAGTTTTGTATCAGGCTGTCCCAATACGGTGTTGGTGTTGAATAAATCACATCTGCATGGTTGTGTTTACCTATTCCCCAACCATCTAAAATCATTAACAGTGCTTTCTTTTTCATACTCTTATATTTTTTCTTAATATTTATCTTTCATTGCCCGATCAATGTCGCGCTTGTCGTCTTTTTCTCTTAAAGATTGTCTTTTATCGTAATTTTTCTTTCCTCTTGCTACTCCTATTTCCAGTTTTGCCAATCCTTTTTCAGTGATGAATAGCCTGAGCGGAACAATTGTGTAACCAGTTTCTTTTGTTGCTCTTTGGAGTTTGATTAGTTCTTTTTTCTTGAGTAGTAGCTTTCTATCTCTTTTTACCTCGTGATTGTTGTATGTTCCGAAGAAGTAGGTTGCGATGTGCATGTTTCTAACCCATAGTTCACCTCTTTCAAATAGGCAGTATGTGTCAACGAGTCCTGCTTTTCCGTCACGTATCGATTTGATTTCAGTGCCGTATAATTGTATTCCCGCCACATATCTATCTGTGATTTCGTAGTCGAATGTGGCTCTTTTGTTTTTTATATTGATATTCGCACTTCTTATCATAGGTGTACATTAGGTAATAGTATTGTAGAGGCTACACGTATGATGGGTGTTGCTCCTACAATGATTATTGCTAAAGGTAAAACAACTATTCCTTGCTTTTGTTTTGGTATGTCCATTAAAATTCCATCCGCTTCCCAAAGCATGTAGAGTGTGTAAAGGTTTAGTACTCGCAGGAAAAAGAAGTCGGGTATTATAGCTACAATAACTTCTAATGTCCAATATATGGTAAATGCATAGGTAATAACTGTTATTGTGTCTTGCTTGTTGAATAGTTTAGGGAATATCTTTTCCAGCACATAGAATCCCAAATAGCATGCCATGAAATATCCTCCTATAAGGGATAAGCTATTGAGAAGTAGTGTGAGAAAGAAGTGTGGCCAAAATTGGTCTGCATAAATTCCTGTGAAGATGGCACTGATGGATGTACACAACAGAATCCACGGCAAAGCATATTGCAGGAACAAGTCTTTTTCAGAGCAATATTCTTGGGAGATATTGTTCCATTCTTGTTTTGTGTGGAATACAATCCTGATGGCTCTATGTATGAATTTAGGCAGTTTCATTTAGGAGGTTTTTCGGCGTATTTATATTATTGTGCAAAGGTACAACAAAGGTGCAAGATATACAAAATGGTTTGTGGTTATCTTTGTTTAGTTGGGTGCGTGCATTTGCTTATTCGGTCTTCTTATAGTAACTTTGCAAGGTTAAAAATAATTGTTTAGAATCATGCAAAAGCGAAAAGTATTCCTCACCGGTGCGACCGGCACTATGGGTTGGGCCGGCATGCAAGAATTGTTGAAGCATACAGATAAAGTAGAGATAAGTGTATTAGCACGTCCCAGCAAATCCAATCAAAAGAAATTAGCCCCTTATGCAAACAAGATCCGTGTTGTGTGGGGCGATTTGACTAAATATGAAGATGTAGAGCGCGGTGTTCGTGGTTCGGATTATGTGTTACATGTTGGCGGGATGGTTTCTCCCGCAGCCGATTATTATCCGAACAAGACTCGATATGTAAATCGCGTTGCTGCCGAGAATGTAGCTCGCGCTGTATTGGCTCAGCCTAATGCAGATGAGATAAAAGTGGCATATATTGGTTCTGTGGCTCAAACGAGTGATCGTAATGAACCAATACATTGGGGTCGTACAGGCGATCCTATCTGCATCAGTGTGTATGATCATTATGCTATATCCAAGACTGCCGCAGAACGTATTATTGTTGAATCCGGCATAAAGAATTGGGTGTGCCTTCGTCAGTCGGGTATTCTCTACCCTGCTATTTTGAAGAATTATGACCCCATCATGTTTCATGTGCCTATCCGCGGTGTGTTAGAATGGGCCACAGTGGAAGACTCCGGACGTCTTTTGGCTAATTTATGTACTTTTGATTTACCCGAGCATTTTTGGCGTCATTTTTACAATATCGGTAGTGGGAAAGAATATCGTTTGAGTAATTATGAGTTTGAATGCAAGTTACTGAAAGCAATTTCGTGTCCTCCCCCCGAGAAGATATTTAACGCCAATTGGTTTGTGACAAGAAATTTCCACGGGCAATGGTATGTTGACTCCGATAAATTGGAGGAGTACTTGCATTTTCGTGCGAATGTGCCAGTTGATGAATACTTTGATGGTATGAGCAAGCAATTGCCTTGGTTTTTCAGTTTAGCCAAATTAGTGCCTGCACCTATTTTGAAATTAGCTATGCGTCCAATGGCATACAAAAAAGGTCTTGGGACACAGAATTGGATTAAAACACAAAATAAGGCACGTATATCAGCTTTCTATGGTAGCATGGAGAAATATAAGCAGATACCCGACTGGGAGCACTTTGACACATCACATCCCAGCGAGGAAGCCATTATATTGAATCATGGTTATGATGAAAGCAAGCCTGAGAGTGAGTTGGACATTGAGGACATGCGTCAAGCAGCAGCATTCAGGGGTGGTAAATGTCTTTCAGAATCCATGGTGAAAGGAGATATGAGCACAGCTCTTGAATGGGAGTGTCAATTTGGCCACAAGTTTAAAGCCTCTCCAGCTTTGATTTTATTGGGAGGCCATTGGTGTCCTGAATGTATGCCTACCCCATGGCGCTATGGAGAAATTGCTAAGGGGAATCCGTTTTTTGCACAGGTGTGGTATCCCCTGCATGATAAAGAAGAGAATGATTATTATGGTGAGGAGATTTTTGCCGGTATGGAAGATTAATCTTTTGATACATCCCGGATTTCCTTTGCATCATCATATACGATTTTTTTATATTACTAATTTTATTTAATCACATATACAATGAATCCTTTTTATATTTATCTGATAATAATGGCAGCAATTGCTATAGTAGTTTTTGTTGCTTTGTTTTTTGTTAAAGCCGGATATGGCTTGTTTACGACTAAAAGTTGGGGTCATGCCATTAACAACAAATTGGCGTGGTGTTTAATGGAATCTCCCGTATTTTTGGTCATGTTGATTTTGTGGGCATTTGCTCCAACCGATCATAAAACCATTACAACATTGTGTTGTTTACTCATCTTTGAGACACACTATTTTCAACGTTCCTTTATTTTTCCTTTCCTATTGAAGGGTAATAGTAAAATGCCTTTGAGTGTGATGTTTATGGGTATTTTCTTTAATATACTCAATGCTTTGATGCAAGGAGGTTGGTTGTTTTATTTTGCCCCTACCAGCATGTACACTTCAGATTGGTTGATGACTCCTCAGTTTATTTGCGGTACAATTATTTTCTTCATCGGCATGTATATTAACATTGATTCAGACCGCCGTATTCGCAACCTGCGTAAACCGGGTGATACCAAGCACTATATGCCTACAGGAGGTATGTATAATTACGTATCTTCAGCCAACTATTTCGGTGAATTTGTCGAGTGGGTGGGTTTTGCTCTTCTCACTTGGTCATGGAGCGGTGTAGTGTTTGCCGTATGGACATTTGCCAATCTTGCTCCTCGCGCCAATTCAATCAACAAGAAATATGCAGAGAT
>CALGCU010000197.1 GCA_937886455.1 uncultured Bacteroidales bacterium
CGCCGATATTCAGTTTGTCGTTTTTCTTTCCGGGCTTGCCGTTGCGGCGCTGCTCGGTATCGTTACCGATTTTATCGAGACCTCCTCAAGAATAGGGATCATTCACTGTGAGATCCTGCTCCAGGCGAACAAGCTGAATATGCTTGACTTGAATTAAACGAATCTCTTTCGGACGAATCAACGAAGTGTACACAAGCTGACATACAATCAGAAAAGCCGGATTATGCTCCACAAGATAATCCGACACCAACTGCCTTGTGTGAGCTGGAATTAAAACACGACGCTTCATCTCCTCGCGTTTCGCCTTGATAAACTCAAAGGGATTCTCCTTAACATAACACCTCTCCTTAGCCCATGCAAACAAAGCTCTCCCCATCTTCAGCTGATTATTGTAAGTCCTTGCAGAAACACCCCGGTCGCTATACACAAAATCTAGATAACGAACTGCAAGAACACGATTAAACACAGACATGTAAATCTTAGGAACATGCTCATCACACCACTCACCAAACATCTTACAAAAAGAACGATAAGAAACCAATGTAGCAGGACGCAACTCCTTTCTTTTTTCTGCCAAGTACTCCTCGATTACCTGACTTAACGAAGTGTAATAACGAAGATTCTCTTCCTCCATGAAAGGAGACCATCCTCCCGCTAATTTAGCATTAAGACGACACACAATATCATTCGCATATATACGAAAGTCACATAGACGAGAAAAGCGCTTACGCTCTCTGTTTAGCTTTATCCGTTTACGCTCCAAAACATGTGACTGAGGATGCCTGGCAAAATACTCTATATGCCATCCTGACGACGTGTGGCGCAAGGATGCAGGAATATACAATTTCTGACTTTCAAAAACCTGACTTGAGGACATTTTTTTTTAAGATGCTGCAACTTACAACATCAAAAAAAATGGCACGTTTCTGGCACGATATTTTTAAATCTTTACTATATAATGATAGCCAAATCACTGTGAGAGTGTTATTTGGCTATTCCTGAGCCACTGGCCGGACTCGAACCGGCGACCCACGCATTACGAATGCGTTGCTCTACCAACTGAGCCACAATGGCGTTATTTTTTCTTAAAGCAGTGCAAAATTAGAAAAAAAACATCAATAGACAAAGGTTGCTATGCTTTTTTTTTGTACGTTTGCAGTGTGATATGATAATGGCTTATGACTATGATTCGTAAATTGATTTTTTGTTTGTGTCTGTTGGGTGCTTGTTGCGCTTATGCGACGGATAAGTTTTACACTCAGTCTTTGCATCCTCAGATTAAGACACTCCGTTTGTCGGAGGTGGATGGTGATGTGGGTGTACGTCCTATGTTGGTTTTAGGGGATGATCGTCAGATTGAGATTTCTTTTGATGAGTTGTCTCATGATCCTCATTATTATTCTTATACAGTGGTGCATTGTAATGCTGATTGGTCTCCATCTGATATTCATTCTTCGGAGTATTTGCAGGGTTTTACCACCTTGGATATTAATGATTATGAACAGTCGGTCAATACAACTCAAATTTATACGCATTATCGTTTTAGAGTTCCGAATGAGGATATGCAGTTGAAGTTGTCGGGCAATTATGCTGTTTTGGTGTATGAAGATGGTGATAGAAGTCGCTTGGTGGCTATGGCTTGTTTTTCTGTTGTGGAGCCGCTGGCCTCTATCAATGCCCGTGTGCATGCTAATACATTATTGGGTATTAAGAATCGTTATCAACAGTTGGATATAGAAGTTTCTTTTAGTGAGGGCTCCAGCCAATTGTCTTCGGAAACTAAATTGGTGGTGAAGCAGAATAACAGATTAGATAATATGGCCTATGATGTGAAACCTACATATGTTGGTACAAATCAATTGCTTTATTCTAATACTCGGGCTTTGGTGTTTGAAGGAGGAAACGAGTATCGTCGTTTTGACTTGTCATCCCTCTACTTATTAGGACCTGGAGTGGAACAAATAGATTATGACCATACATATTATCACGCATTGCTCACGCCGAGTGAGGTGAGAGCGGAGCATCCTTATATGACTGATGATGATGTGCATGGTCAGTTTATAGTGAATGCTGAGCGTGTGGACAATGATGATACCGATGCAGATTATCTGTGGGTGCATTTTTCCATGCCACAATTGCATCCTTTTTTTGATGGACAGTTATATGTTGGAGGTGATTTTACTTATAATTTATTGGATTCGGCTAATCGGATGGTTTATGATAATGACCAAGGTTGTTATGTGTATTCAGCTTTGTTGAAACAGGGAGGTTACAATTATCAGTATTGGTTTGTGCCTAAGGGTCGGACAAAGGCTACTCTTATGCGTACTGATGGTTCTCATTGGCAGACACAGAATGAGTATTCTATTTACATGTATTATCGTCCATTTGGTCAGCGATATGATCGTTTGGTAGGTTATCAGTCGGTTGTGTCACATCCTTAAAAATAGCAATATATCAACTTTAAATAATATCTTAAAAAACAACAATCATGTATAACGATTTTCAGAATTATTTAGCTACTGAATTGGCTAATATTGAGGCAGCCGGCTTGTATAAGAATGAGCGTATTATTGTGAGTCCTCAAAGTAGTGACATTAAATTGAACACCGGTAAGGAAGTGTTGAATTTTTGTGCGAATAATTATTTGGGATTGGCTGATAGTCCTGCTTTGATTGAGGCAGCCAAGAGTGCTATGGATAGTCATGGATATGGTATGTCTTCAGTGCGTTTTATTTGTGGAACGCAAGACCTTCACAAGCAATTAGAAAAGGCTATTGCTGACTATTTTGGCACAGAAGATACTATTTTATATGCTGCATGTTTTGATGCGAATGGTGGTGTGTTTGAACCGCTATTGAATGAACAAGATGCAATCATTTCAGATGCGTTGAATCATGCTTCTATCATTGATGGTGTGCGTTTGTGTAAAGCACAACGTTATCGTTATGCCAATGCTGACATGGAAGACTTGGAAAACCAATTAAAGAAGGCTCAAGCACAACGTTTCCGTTTGATTGTGACTGATGGTGTGTTCTCCATGGATGGTAATGTGGCTCCAATGGATAAGATTTATGAACTTGCTCAAAAATACAATGCTATGGTAATGGTGGATGAATCACATAGTGCCGGTGTGGTAGGTGCAACAGGACGTGGTGTGACCGAGCAATATGACTTGCGTGGAAAGATTGAGATTATTACAGGTACTTTGGGTAAGGCTTTTGGTGGTGCTGTTGGTGGCTTTACCACAGGTCGCAAAGAGATTATCGAAATGCTCCGCCAGCGTTCGCGTCCCTATCTCTTCTCCAACTCCGTACCTCCCGCAGTGGTTGGTGCAAGCATCGAGGTCTTCAAGATGCTCTCCGAGAGCAACGAGATTCACGACCGCCTTGTAGAGAATGTGGAGTACTTCCGCACCAAGATGTTGGAGGCTGGTTTCGACATCAAACCCACCCAGAGTGCCATTTGCGCCGTTATGCTCTACGACGCACCTCTGTCGCAGGTTATGGCTGCCAAGCTCCTCGAAGAGGGTATCTATGTGACCGGTTTCTACTACCCCGTAGTTCCCAAAGGACAGGCACGCATCCGCGTTCAGGTGTCGGCAGGTCACACCCGCGAGCATCTGGACAAATGTATTGCCGCCTTCACCAAGATTGGCAAAGAGCTTGGCGTACTGAAATAGTCTTGTAGAATAATTTGTCGGGGTGGGTGCAGGCAGGTTTTGCGCACCGCCCCGATTTTTCTTTCGCACCAATGAGCAAAATGCTACTCACCAAAGAGTTTCGACTCGAAATGGCCCACGCCCTTGTGGGCTACGACGGCCCTTGCAACCAGATTCACGGCCACTCCTACCTCTTGGAGGTGACGGTGGAGGCCGAGAGCACCCACACCGAAGGCCCAAAGATGGGTATGGCTATCGACTTCAAGGAGGTCAAGGGGGCTGTTGAGAGGAGTGTTGTGGCCCAGTTCGACCACTCCTTCATCATCCGCCACACACCTCAGACAGAGGCACTTATAACCACTCTGAAAAATCACTTTACGCGCATACACGCCACCGAGTGGCAACCCACAAGCGAGAATCTGCTGAGCCACTTTGCCACCCTCATTGGCAAGGCCCTGCCCGAAGGCGTGAGGCTTCACTCGCTGCGCCTCCACGAAACTACCACCTCGTGTGCGGAGTTGGTTGTCTGACGACGACCGCCCTAAGGCAAAAAAACTCGGGTATCAAAAAAGATACCCGAGTTTTTTGTGTCTAACGTCTAAGGTCAAACGTCTAACGCCCCAATTCCTTAAAGGCTTTAAGGGCCTTAGGGGCATTAAGGTATTATAGGGC
>CALGCU010000198.1 GCA_937886455.1 uncultured Bacteroidales bacterium
CCGGCCGGTACTGGTATCATTGCCGGTGGTCCGATGATGGGCCGTGCAATGAGCAATGTGAATATGCCAGCAAACAAGCGTGTATCCGGATTGTTGTTGCTTCCGGTAGAGGAGTCATTACGTCAAGAGCCTCAGAACTGTATTCGTTGTGCTAAGTGTATTTCAGCATGTCCAATGGGCTTGGAGCCTTATTTATTAGCCAAACAAGCAGAATTAGGTTTGTGGGACGAAATGGAACAACACCACATTATGGATTGTATAGAATGTGGATGTTGCTTGTTTACTTGTCCAAGCCGTCGCCCATTGTTAGACTATGTCCGTATGGGTAAAAATAAAGTGGGTGGTATCATCCGTGCACGTAACATGAAAAAATAACCGACTAAAATAATTAAAGATGAATAATTTAATAGTTTCACCAGCCCCTCATGCCCATAGTGGCGACACAGTGAGAAGGAATATGCTGAATGTTATCATAGCGCTTGTTCCTGCCTATCTTGTGTCTTTGTTTTACTTTGGTGTAGGAGCTTTCATTGTGAGCGCAACCGCTGTTGTTGCCTGCGTTGTATTTGAATATCTCATTCAACGTTTCTTGCTGAAACAAAATAATTCGATTGGTGATTTCTCAGCCATTCTTACAGGTTTATTACTCGGATTCAACCTTCCATCTAATCTTCCTGTATGGATAGTAGTGATAGGTGCATTAGTAGCTATCGGGGTAGGTAAGATGTCATTCGGTGGTCTTGGTAACAACCTATTTAACCCAGCTTTGGTAGGACGTGTATTCTTGCTTATTTCTTTCCCGGCTCCAATGACTACCTGGCCTCGTCCTCTCGCTTGGAACACGGCTTATCTTGATGCAGAAACAGCCGCTACTCCACTTTCTTTGATTAAAGAAAAAGGAGCAGAAGCATTGCCCGGTATGTGGGATATGCTTATTGGTAATATGGGTGGTTCGTTAGGTGAAGTATCAGCCCTTGCGCTCCTCATTGGTGGTATTTACTTGCTTTGCACGCGTACCATCACATGGCACATTCCAGTGAGCATTTTAGCTACAGTTGCGGCATTTACCGGTATTCTTTACGCTTGTGATGTGATTGACACCACTCCTTTGTTTCATTTGTGTGCAGGAGGTTTGATGTTGGGTGCTATTTTTATGGCAACTGACTATGTAACCTCTCCTATGAGTGCATGGGGTCAAGTGATTTATGGTTTGGGTATTGGTATTATCACCGTAGTGATTCGTGTGTTTGGAGCTTATCCGGAAGGAATGTCATTTGCCATCCTTATCATGAATGCAGTTACTCCATTGCTCAACACCTATCTTCGTCCCAAACGATTTGGTGAAAATAAGAAATAAGATGTCTAACCCCTAAAAAGAAGAAAGATCATGAAATTAGAATCAAATTTTAGAAACATGGTGGTGGTTTTGACACTTATCTCTTTGATAGCCGCCGGGATTCTTGGGGCTGTATATACAGTGACAGCAGAACCTATTCAACAAGCCAAAACAGCCAAACAACAACAAGCGATACAACAAGTGTTGACAGCGAACAATCGTTTGGAAACCGACACTGTGAATAACCTTCCTGTGTATCGTGCTTACCAAGACGACACCTTTGTGGGTGCAGCGGTGGAAGCATCAGCTAATGGATTTGGTGGAGAAATCAAGATTATGGTTGGATTTGACCCACAAGGAAACATCATTGATTATGCCGTGTTGCAACAAGCAGAAACCCCGGGATTAGGTACAAAGATAGTAGATTGGTTTAAAACCGATAAGAACAATCAATCTATCAAGGGTAAAAACCCGGCAACCAATAATCTTACCGTAAGTAAAGATGGTGGAGAAGTAGATGCCATCACAGCAGCCACAATCAGTTCACGTGCATTCTTGGAGGCTGTGCAAAGTGCCTACAACGCTTATGCCAACAACGACGAAGCCCTCAATGCCACAACAGGAGCTACAGCCTTACAACCAGACACACTGGCTGTTGACTCCGTGAACATACAGTTGACGGACAGTATTAACACAATAATTGAATAAGAGATATGAAAAGTTTGAAAATTATATTAAACGGACTCATCAAAGAGAATCCAACATTTGTCCTCTTATTAGGTATGTGTCCTACGCTGGGTACAACCTCATCTGCCATCAATGGTATGAGCATGGGATTGGCAACAACCTTTGTGTTGATATGCTCCAATGTAGTGATTTCCTTGATTAAGAACTTAGTGCCTGACAAAGTGCGCATTCCTTGCTACGTAGTAGTGATTGCAGCCTTCGTTTCTGTGTTACAAATGTGTATGGAGGCATACGTTCCAGCTATTTATGAGACCTTAGGTTTGTTTATTCCACTTATTGTGGTTAACTGTATTGTGCTCGGACGCGCAGAAGCATTTGCGGCTAAAAACAACGCTTGGTATTCAGCACTTGACGGCATCGGCATTGGTTTAGGATTTACCTTTGCTCTTACACTACTTGGTGCCATCCGTGAATTGTTAGGAACAGGAAAAGTTTTCTCTCTTGCTGTGTTCCCCGAAAGTTATGGAGCATTAGTGTTTGTTTTAGCTCCGGGAGCATTTATTGCGTTGGGCTATCTAATTGCTGTAGTCAACAAAATGCGAAAAGCATAACGCAAGCATAAATTAACATAATTAGAAACCTCAAATAAAAACATAATATGGGTTATTTATTGATTATCATAGGCGCCGTTTTTGTAAACAACATCGTGTTGTCACAATTCCTTGGTATCTGTCCTTTCTTAGGTGTATCAAAAAAAGTGGACACTGCATTAGGTATGAGTGCGGCAGTGACATTTGTGCTCACATTAGCTACTATCATTACCTACCTTTTGCAAAAATATGTTTTGGAAGCTTTCAATATCACATATTTGCAAACCCTTTTGTTTATCTTGGTTATTGCAGCCTTGGTACAATTAGTAGAAATTGTATTAAAGAAAGTTTCTCCATCACTTTATCAAGCCCTTGGAGTATTCCTTCCGTTGATTACTACTAACTGTTGTATCTTGGGGGTTGCTATTTTGGTGGCTAACGGCACATACAAACTGCCGGTTGGAATGGAAGCCAACCTGCTCACGGGTGTGGTGTTTGCTATAGCAACTGCCATCGGATTTGCACTTGCGTTAGTACTCTTCGCCGGGTTAAGAGAACAACTCCGTTTTGCCAACGTACCTAAAGCTCTGGAAGGAATACCTATCGCGCTCCTCACAGCTGGTCTTTTGGCTATGGCATTCATGGGATTTTCAGGCGTAGTATAGAATCAATACTATACATCACAGAACAAAAGAGAGTGACCTTAATTGTCGCTCTCTTTTGTTTTGTGATATACTAACCCTACATGAAGACATTTCACAGCCTTGCTGTATTTCTTAATTTGGCAATTAGAAAAGCAAATACTTTCCCAGAAGTTTTCAATTGCCTTTGGTTTTTACCATCAAATCTCACTCCCACAAGGGCTATACTTAGTGAAGATTGGCAACGCTCTGAAAAGAGTAATTCTATAATAACTAATTATTATTCCAAATAAACACTACTTTTTTTTACGTATATTAACATTTAATCCCTTACATTTAGAGAAAATATTCCTACCTTTGTCGCATGTTTAACTCTTTAAGGAAAACGTTATGAAGAAATTTTTACTCTCATTAGTTTTTGTGCTCGGTGCAGCAGCTGCTGTTTACGCACAACCTCGCGCTATTGGTGCTAACATAGGCTATGGCGCAAGTTTCTCTTATCAACACAATTTAGGTGCAGCTAATTTCTTGGATGTAAACGTTGATGTTCCATTCTTCGATGGTATTGGTGCTACAGTTACTTATGACTGGGTTGACCCATTCAACGCTCCTGTACCTTGGAGTGAAAAAGGATCTTGGAACTGGTATCTTGGTGTGGGTGCTTCAGGTGGTATCTACGGATTTCATGCTCCTTCTGCATTCGTAGGTGTGGCAGGTCATGTGGGTATTGCTTATGACTTCTGGTTCCCTCTCCAACTCTCTTTGGACTATCGTCCTAACATAGGTGTGCACTTCGGAGATGTTGTGGGCTTCAATGTGGGAGGTCTTTACAGTGGTATCTCACTTGGTGTACGTTATCGTTTCTAATCCAAAACACTTTCGCATAACACAAAGGCTGCGAGTACATCACTTGCAGCCTTTATTTGTATAACATCTAACACATAACACATGAAACCCATCAGCAATAAAACACTTCGTAAACCTCTCTTCTCGTTCTCCCTATTCGCCATCTGTGTCATCCTGCTCAGCATGGAATATTTCTTTTTACCCAGTGTAGGATATGCCTGTACCAAATCCTCCT
>CALGCU010000199.1 GCA_937886455.1 uncultured Bacteroidales bacterium
AACGAAATCATTCCGGACAACCCTAACAAGGCGTATGATATGTATCAGGTGATCGGCAGCATCGTCGATGACGGCCGTTTCCTCGAAGTCCATAAGAGCTGGGCCAAGAACATCATAGTGGGCTTTGCACATTTGAACGGACGTTCTGTAGGTATCGTGGCCAACCAGCCTAAGATTCTTGCCGGAGTCCTTGACATCAATGCTTCCCGCAAGGCCGCCCGTTTTGTACGTTTCTGCGACGCATTTAACATTCCTATTCTCACATTGGTTGATGTTCCGGGCTTCTTGCCAGGTTCAGGTCAAGAATATGCAGGTATCATCAGTCACGGAGCTAAATTGATGTTTGCTTATGGTGAAGCTACTGTACCTAAAGTAACTGTAACCATCCGTAAATCATATGGTGGTGCACATGACGTGATGAGTTGTAAACAACTTCGTGGTGACTTCAACTACGCATGGCCAACCGCAGAAATTGCTGTTATGGGTGCTGCCGGTGCTATTGAAGTATTGGAAGGTCGCGCTATTAAGGCCCTCACCGATCCAGCAGAAAAAGCCAAATTCATTGAAGAAAAAACAGCTGAATACAAAGATAAGTTTGCTAATCCTTATCAAGCAGCATCTTATGGTTACATTGATGATGTGATTGAACCACGTAACACTCGTTTCCGTGTGATTCGTGCATTCCAAGCATTGCAAACCAAGAAATTAGTTAACCCATTGAAGAAACATTCAAACATACCTTTATAATATGGAAATGTTAGCAATAAACTGGGGCAATATCGGTATTGTAACCTTTGTTGGTTTTGGTTTGGTTTTCTTCGTTTTAGTGCTATTGATTTTCATTCTTCAATTATTTGGAAAAATCATGGCGCCTAAAGCCAAGGTGAAGAAATCTACAGCCACCACAACCGACAATGTGGTTACCAGCCAAGAAGTTCCTACCGAAGAGCACATTCCGGCACTTGATAGTGCTGCTATTGCCACTGCACTTCATTTGTATTTCAACGAAGTGCACGACGAAGAGTCTTTGGTTGTGACCATCAAGACTGTAGAGCGTCGTTACTCTCCATGGAACTCAAAGATTTATGGTTTAAACAACAATTTTACCCGTTAAATTCATTATGAAGAAATTTAAATTTTCTATAGACAACAACCCGTTTGAAGTATCTGTTACCGAGCTTGAAAACGGTAAAATCGATGTAGAGGTAAATGGCAGTAACTACACCGTTACCATCGATCGCGAAGGAACTAAGGCTGCCAACCAAACCACCTCTGCTGCTAAACCTGTTCAATCAAAAGCACCAGGAAAAGTAGCACCTATTCACAATGCTGCACCCGCAAGCACCGCAGAAGTAAAAACAGTGAAATCACAACTTCCGGGTAGCATCATTAAGGTGGTAGCAGAAGTAGGTCAAGCTGTAAAACGTGGCGACACTGTTATGACAATTGAATCTATGAAAATGGAAAATGCTATTGCTGCAGAATGCGATGGTACAATTTCTAAGATTTATGTAGAAGCCGGCAAGAGCGTATTGCAAGATGACAAACTCTTTGACATCACATATGCAGCTACCACAGAAGTAGCAGCCCCAGCAGCTCCAAAGGCGGCTCCTGTAGCTCCGAAAGCAGCTCCAGCAGAAGCTCCCAAAGCAGCACCGGTTGCTAAACCTACAGGCGCAGGTGCTCCGATGAAGTCACCACTTCCCGGTAATATCATCAAGGTGTTGGTTAGCGAAGGACAAGCTGTGAAGCGTGGCGACACCCTATTGATTATGGAATCTATGAAGATGGAAAACGAGATTAAGGCAGAAAAAGACGGTGTGATTACCTCTATTGCAGTAGCACCGGGTCAAAACGTTATGCAAGACGACACCTTGCTTATGATGGCTTAATCCACGACAAAGCAAATATTCATTTAGAAATAAGTGTAATTATGACAAATAAATTAAAATCATTCTTGCTTTCATTGGTTGCTGTTTTCTGCATCAGTTTTACCACTGTAGCTCAGGATGCAGTGGTTGTGGAAGAGGAAGCTGTGGTAGCCATAGCAGAGACCGCTCCTACCGCTGACGCTCAAGCCGCAGAAGCAGAAGAAGTGGAAGCAGACATCCACCTTGGTCAGACATTCAAAGATTTCTACCAAGGCATGGGATTGTATAAATTCTTTGATTTTGACAATGGAGGATGGAAGTATCTCATTATGCTTTGCATTGCTTTTCTTCTACTCTACTTAGCAATTGTAAAAGAATTTGAGCCATTACTATTATTACCACTTGCCTTTGGTATGTTGCTTACCAACTTACCCGGAGCGGGCATGTTCCACGAAGAATTATTCAGCGGTGGTCATGTACATTGGCAAGAATTTGCTAACGGTGCAGGTTTGTTAGACTACTTATACTTAGGTGTAAAATTGGGTATTTATCCATGTTTGATTTTCATTGGCGTAGGTGCAATGACCGACTTTGGTCCGCTTTTAGCAAATCCTAAGAGCCTTCTTCTCGGAGCAGCCGCACAATTAGGTATCTTCTTAGCATTCTTTGGGGCTCGTATGATTGGCTTTGATGCCGCTGAGGCCGGTTCTATTGGAATCATTGGAGGTGCTGACGGTCCTACCGCCATCTTCCTGACCAGTAAATTGGCTCCTCACTTATTAGGCCCGATTGCTGTAGCAGCTTACTCATACATGGCATTGGTGCCAGTGATTCAACCACCTATCATGCGTTTCCTTACAACAGAAGCAGAACGCAACATTGTAATGAAACAAGTGCGTTCCGTATCTAAGAAAGAAAAGATTATCTTCCCTATCATGGTAGCTACTATTGTTTCATTGTTACTGCCAGATGCAGCCGCATTGATTGGTTGCTTAATGTTGGGTAATCTTTTGAAGGAATGTGGCGTTGCTGAGCGCTTATCTAAAACTGTTCAAAACGAATTAATGAACATCTGTACCATTTTCTTGGGTATAACTGTAGGTGCGACAGCCACTGCAGACACTTTCCTATCATGGGGAACTATAGGTATTCTTTTGATGGGTATCTGCGCATTTGCTTTCGGTAGTGCTGGTGGTGTATTATTAGCTAAATTCATGAACCTGTTCTTGAAAAACAAGATTAACCCTCTTATCGGTAGCGCGGGTGTATCAGCTGTACCTATGGCAGCACGCGTTTCACAAACTGTTGGTCAAGAAGCTAACCCAAGCAACTACTTATTAATGCACGCCATGGGTCCGAATGTGGCAGGTGTGATTGGTTCAGCAGTTGCTGCAGGTATTATGTTAAGCATGTTAGGATAAGAATTTTATTCTGATATAAATAAAAGAAAGTGTATCACCAAAAGCGTGGTACACTTTCTTTTTATATTACATTGTCTCACTTCCCAGATGGTTAGACATGAGCCCAGGTCACTGACCCAATCAAGGATTATCAAGAAACAAAAAAAGTGTATCAACAAGTTGACACACTTTCATAGATTGTCGGGATGACTGGATTCGAACCAGCGACCACTCGCCCCCCAGACGAGTACTCTAACCGGACTGAGCTACATCCCGCAAAAGCGGTTGCAAAGATAGAGAAAGTTTTTCAAAATCACAATAGAGGATAAAAAAGTGTTCGCAGCTGTATTATTTTGAGCAAAAGACACAAAAACAATGTTGTATATATCATTTATTTGATGTACTTTTACCATGAAAATTTATTCGCTAATTTACACAATAACTTATATATGCTTTACTCTCTCTTTAATCATCTTGATAAAGTATTTGACTTTCCCGGTGCCGGAATGTTTCAATACATATCTTTCAGAGCCACAGTCGCTTTTCTATTAGCTTTATTGTGCTCTACCCTTATTGGCAAACGGATTATCGAATTTCTGCAGAAACGACAAATTGGCGAAACCATCCGTGATTTAGGACTCCAAGATCAGATAAGTAAGAAAGGAACTCCGACTATGGGAGGTATTATTATTCTTTTCTCCATCTTAGTGCCTTGCCTTCTGATGGGGCGTTTGGACAACATATACATGATACTCTTACTGATAACCACAGTTTGGCTGGGTCTATTAGGTTTTGCCGATGACTACATCAAGGTGTTTAAGAAAGACAAAAACGGTCTGCACGGCAAATTCAAGATTATTGGTCAAGTGGGTATCGGTTTGATTGTGGGAGTCACACTTTATTGTGCTCCGTCTGCTGTAATTCGCGAGAACATAGACAAACAGGTGGACCAAGTGGAAATGGTGGAATACGCGACAGAAGACATAAAATCCACACAAACCACTATCCCATTTTTTAAAAACAACAACTTTGACTATGCCGACTTATTTGCTTGGGCCGGAGAACATGCTCAAATCTTAGGTTGGATATTCTTTATTTTCGTCACTATTTTTGTCGTAACAGCAGTATCAAACGGAGCGAATCTCACTGATGGATTAGACGGATTGGCTGCAGGAAGCTCTGCCATTCAGGGTGTAGCTCTGGGTATATTGGCATACATTTCAGGCAATGTCAAGTACGCCGGTTACCTAAATGTGATGTACATTCCGGGAGCAGGTGAATTAGTGGTGTTCGCTGCCGCATTTATTGGAGCCACCATCGGATTTTTGTGGTTTAATACATATCCGGCACAGGTGTTTATGGGTGACACAGGCAGTTTGGCATTAGGTGGTATTATTGCTGTATTTGCCATTGCCATTCACAAGGAATTGTTAATACCTATTCTCAGTGGTGTATTTTTCGTAGAAAGTCTTTCTGTCATAATGCAAACTGCTTATTTCCGTTACACCAAAAAGAAAACCGGTGTAGGAAGTCGCATCTTCAAAATGACCCCTCTACATCATCACTATCAAAAACAAGCAGGAGAAATTAATGCACTGATTCAACGTCCGGTTCAGGCAATGCATGAAAACAAGATTACTGTACGTTTTTGGTTAATCGGCTTACTCTTGGCGGCTATAGCCATTTTAACACTCAAAATCAGATAAAACGGCATGAAACGATTGGTTGTATTAGGAGCCGGCGAAAGCGGAAGTGGCGCTGCCGTACTTGCCAAGATGAAAGGCTATGACGTGTTTGTTTCCGACAAAGGTAGCATTAAAGATGTGTATAAGGCCTTATTGAATCAACACAACATTGAATGGGAGGAACTGCAACACACAGAAACAAAAATTTTAAATGCCGACGAAGTTGTGAAGAGTCCCGGCATTCCGGACAGCGCCCCCATGATTCAAGCTCTCAAAGCAAAAGGAACACCCATTATTTCTGAAATTGAATTTGCTGCGCGCTACACACAAGCAAAAATGATTTGTATCACCGGAAGTAATGGCAAAACAACCACCACTACATTAGTGTTTGAGATACTCAAAAATGCAGGCCTTAACGTCGCATTAGCCGGCAATATAGGCAGAAGCCTGGCACTGCAAGTAGCGTGTGAACAACATGACTACTACGTTATCGAATTAAGTAGCTTTCAATTGGACAACATGTATGAGTTCAAAGCCGATATCGCCATCTTACTCAACATCACGCCCGACCACTTAGACCGATATAACTATGAGTTCCAAAACTATGTAAACGCAAAATTTCGCATCACTCAAAACCAAACATCTGATGATGCATTTATCTATTGGTCAGGAGATCCGGTAATTAGTGAACAATTAAAAAAACTACGTCTGAAAGCCACTCTTTACCCCTTTGGAGACAATAATGATGGACATAACATCGCTTATTTAGACAATGAGTATTTAATTTTTGGGAACGCAAGCGAATATCAACCATTGGTCATACCCACAGAAGAATTAGCACTCAAAGGTAAACACAATTCATACAACAGCATGGCAGCAGGTATTGCAGCGCATATTTTACACATCAAGAAAGAAGATATTCGCGCTTCACTCAACACCTTTGCAGGAGTGGAACACCGATTGGAATACGTTGCTACAGTCAGAAATGTAAGGTTTGTAAACGACTCAAAAGCCACCAACGTAAATTCATGCTGGTATGCTCTGGAAAGCATGAAGACACCCACCGTGCTCATGGTGGGAGGAACGGACAAAGGAAACGACTACAGCGAGATAGACGATTTGGTGAAAGAAAAGGTACACACCATTGTCTACTTGGGCGTGGACAACCAAAAACTACACCAGCACTTTGATTCCATTGTACCTCGTGTAATTGACACACATGACATAGAAACTGCCGTAAAAGAAGCCTACAAAGCAGCCAAAGAAGGAGACACCGTTTTATTGTCACCATGTTGCGCAAGTTTCGACCTATTTAAAAACTACGAAGACAGAGGTAGGCAATTCAAACAATGTGTAAAAGCACTATGAGAAAACTCACTAACCCATGGGCAGACGTTGAAGGATACTATTGTTTCGGATGTGCTCCTAACAATAGTCATGGCGTCAAGATGGAATTTTATGAAGATGGTGAAGAGATTGTCAGTGTGTGGCAACCTCAAAATGAATTTCAAGGATGGCTCAACACCCTGCACGGAGGAATACACTCGGTGCTGTTAGATGAAATATGCGCTTGGGTAGTGTTACGAAAACTACAAACCACCGGGGTAACCAGCAAAATGGAGACCCGATTTAAAAAACCCGTATCCACCAAAGACAAATACGTAGTGTTACGAGCACACATAGTTGCACAAAGAAGAAACTTAGTCGAGATTAAAGCAACCCTGTACAATGCACAAGGAGACCTCTGCTCCGAAGCCACTTGTCAGTATTTCACATTTCCAAAAGAAAAGGCCGCTGAAATGTTCTTCAGAGACTGCCTACCCGTAGGACAAGAAGTGAGCATAGAAGAAGTGATTGACCACCTACCATAAACCACACACACCCATCAAAAAGTACGTTCCTCATACTCCTCAATAGACTGGCGCCACTTCTCCGAAATCGGTTTGGTGCAATTATTCTTAAAGTCAAACCCCACCATAATTGTGCGACACACGCATTTATCTTGTCCGGTCTTGGTATCCACTATTCGCTGTTTGAGAGAAAAACTCTTGTTTCCTATTGACTCCACGCGCGTTTCAACAGCAATTTCATCTGTAAGAAAAACAGGAGAAATAAAGTCAACATCTATATGCGCCACCACAATATCCACCTCCTTTTGTTCCACCTTTCTTCCCTTATTCAATGTCTCAAAATAAGCAGTTTTGCCTAAATCATAGAAAGATAGATAAACGGAATTATTCACATGACCTAAGGCATCCGTATCATTAAAACGAAGTTGTACCGGAATACTATGTTTATATTTTTCCATAAAAGAGTTTTATTTAAAAAGACAAAGATAGTGCAAACCGAGCGAAGAATCAAATCCAAGCTTGCTTGAGATTTGATTATTCCGAGGTGCAGCCTATCTTGGCCGTAGGCAAAGATAGTGCAAGGTGAGTGAAATAGCAAAATAAGTTTACTTTATTTTGCAT
>CALGCU010000200.1 GCA_937886455.1 uncultured Bacteroidales bacterium
ACCATTACTTCGATCGCTCATGGTCCATGCAGTAGGAGTCTGAATAGAAGCACCTAATCGCAAGAAATCCACCGGTCGAGCGATGATACCCACATTAGCATTCACACCCACTCCACTTGTACGTACATAACTATCTAAAGTAAATCCACCTCCACGACTACCCATAAAAGTTTCATCATAGACAGATGTGAGACGATACTCCATATTGAGCAAATTAACTCCCACGCCCACATAAAAACGATTACTAATGTTACATCCCCATGCAAAATTATATTGGTCAATATAACCATTCTCAATTAACTTTTGTGACGGAGTGACTTGTTCATTCAAATCCAGTGTAGAATACCATGGTGCCGACGTAGAAGTAGAATCATAAGCCATCAATCCAGCATCATAACCCAAGACAGAGAGCCAACCCACAGAAGGATTATTATAAGTGTCGTTTTCTTCCCAGAACACCTCAGGAGAGAGCGGTTGATTGTTTCGATTAGAATAAGCACTCATATTGTCGGTGAGTGAAGCCCCTTGTGGTGTAGCAGAACGCGCAAATACCGAACGACGGAAATTAGCCAAGCGATTATAACCAAAAGCAAAGTTATGTGCTAAGAGTCCTTTTTGTTTGTCAGAAGATGAAAGATTTAAAATAACATCAGCTTGGTTGACCATAAATGGATGTACTTCTGCGACATTAGCCGCTTGATTCCACACAGCATTAGTCCTCACATAATCATAGTTTAGTGTGAATGACACCTCAGAAGATCGAAATACTCCTAATCCTGCCGGGTTATCTTTTAAGGCAGAGGCATCTCCCCCCAAGGACACAAAGGCACCTCCCATACTTGCGTAGCGGGCTGTTCCTTTAATATCCAAACGATTAGCTTTCATTGCGTCAAACATATCTTGTGCATAAGCTCCCATCCCACAAGTGAGAACCAATATAGCGAATGTTATATATTTTTTCATACGTAGATAATTAAGATAAATAAACAATTAAATCAAGTAATTAACGACGCCCTCCACCAGATGAACTTCCTGAGCGCGAATAAGATGAAGAAAAACCACTGCTCCTTGAAGAGGAAGAACTATTAGACCTATACGAAGAAGAGGAAGAACGATAGGACGAAGAACTACTTCTTGAAGGAGAAGAAGAACGGTAAGAAGAAGAGGAAGAGCGAGAACCACTATAACTTGGAGCATAACTGCTACGGCTTGATGAAGTAGTAGGTGTAGAGACACGCCCTTGACTTGTTGTCATACTTTTACCTCTTCCCGATGTATATGAAGATGAATTACCTTCACCGGTGCGGCGTACAGAAGTATTTGTCGTAGCACGTTGAGTGGTAGTAGTTGTTCTTCTCACATCAGAACTTCCTGTGCGTGCCATAGTAGATACACGTCTCTGTGTAGAGACCGGTCTTATGGCCTGTGCACGTGAACTTGTAGTCATTCCATGACGCGTAGTTGTAGTAGTTGCTGTACCCGCTAAACGTCTCGTATTAGTAGTAACATTAACTCTGTTATGACTTTCACGTTCACCAGCCAAGACTGTAGTAGAGTTCAATCGATTACCCGTAGCACTTCCACCCATAATAGCCGTTTTTCTATCAATCTGTGTTCCAACCCTCACGCCATTTTCTCTTCTGCGTTGTCCCTCCTTATTGTCAGCATAACGATCGGAGTGAATGCCATGATGATGAGAAGGTGGAAATGGATGATGATGGTGGTGGTGGTGATGTCCCCAATATGGGTATCCCCAGCATGGATCATAACAGTTCCAACATCCAGCATATCCCCAATATGGGTCCCACCCCCAGTGATGATTCCATCCCCAATAACTATTCCATCCCCATGAGGCATAGGGGTTCCAACGCCATGTCCACGAACCATAAGCATAAGGACGATACATGTAATCCCAATAATAAGGATTAGTCCATGTAGGTGTTACATAAGCGTAATTATAAGGATCAATGTAAACATTCCACAGATCATCATCCAAGAAGTAGATGTCATTGTAAGCCGGGTCACCTACTTGAACAGTGATACGCGGATTATGAAACCGATAAATACGTTGTGTGTATTCAAAGTCTTCTTCAGACCCTGTAAAGCCATTTAGATATGTTCCTTCCGCCAAATCAATCACCATAGAGTCAGTCATGACTGAAGTTGCAGTATCCACTTGCACCGTAAGCGTATCCGGTAGTTTCAATTCACTTTTAATCGTATCAACAAACACCACCTCACGCGCTCCATTTTTCACTTTACCCTTCAGTCGTACATGTTCTTGTTGTGCATCCTTAGGTGTAAAATAAATATCGTCGATAAAGCGTTGTGCAGAAACATTCAACACTGTCATTATCGTAGCTAATAATACATATTTTTTCATAGTTATATCTTTCATTTATTTACATAATGTAAGACAATAATCATGCCATCATAAAAAGTGTTTTATAAGTTTACCTTATTAAGTCAATAGTTAAGTTCTAAAAAAGCACTTACTTTGCTTTCTTAGATGCCAACGCCAACAGTACCCCTAAAGCTATACCCAAAAGCGCAGCAAATAGGACACGTTGTTCCTGTGGCAACAAGAATGTGATTGTGTGAGCCGGCTACCAAAAGAAAGGAATCGTTTTCTTAAACACGAATCCCCATTGTGCCTGCCAATTTATATTTGCAAAACGTTCTGCCATTGGTATGGGAGTTATCAATGCTTTTAAAGAGCCTCCATGAGCCGCGATGTGTGCATCAGTTATTTTATGAAATGTCATAAAGACCGGTGCAAAGATTGTGTTCATTGCCACTGAGACCGCCAATGCCACCCACAACTTATTCATAGTAAATTCCGGATTAACAAACGACGCAACCGCATCTTTCATTCCCATATATTCCATAAAGATTGGCGTTCCTTTGGAAAATATAATCATAGCCATATTGATACCTAAACCTAAGAATCCCCACACAATCATTCGAGGTAAGACTCCAAATGTAGGGCTAATATATTTCCCTGTAGAAATGCGACATCCCAACATTTCGCCCATAGTGGACAGAACACCAAACTTGACAAAACTCATTACCATGCCATGTGCCGCATTGAAGTCTTTGTACCATTCATATAGCGGTGTAAATACAACAAATGGGATAAAAATAGCCAATATGGCAACAAGAAAATAAAAATCAGTGCGTTTCATCTTTTATATCATAATATTTCAAGCACGAAGATACAGTTTTATTCTGACATTTTAGTACTTTACCATACATTTATGTTGTAGAAGTATAGTTACTCTCCGAATGGGTCTTTGTATTCTTTTAAGCTATCTGAGAAGCGGTGTATTCGTTCTATCGTATTTCGTATATAACAATCTACCCGTTGTGAAGCATGTAGCAGTTCACAACGGGCAGGATTAGACGTTGGTTGTACACTATAGTTTCTTGTTAGAATCTCTTAAATCCTATAATTTCACGTACTTCCTCTAAGGTTTTGCGTGCACTTTCACGCGCACGTTCAGCACCCATTCGTGCGACCGCATCCAAGCGACTTTCATCCGAACGTAGTTCGATGATACGTTCTCTAATAGGAGCACAAAAGGCGTTAATATCCGCTGCGAGTTGTTTCTTCATATCACCATATCGGATTGTGCAGTCGTTGTATCTTTCATTGAAATAGCGGAATGTTTCTTCATCAGACACAACTTCCATCAGTGTGAACAGATTAGCAATAGCCTCCGGCTTTTCACTATTAGGTTCGGTAGGACCACTGTCAGTGACAGCCTTCATGACTTTCTTTTTGATTGTAGTTTCATCATCAATCAGATAAATGGCATTTCCTTCACTCTTACCCATTTTTCCAGAGCCATCCAGTCCCGGAATCTTCACTGCTTTTTCAGAGAGATGGAATGATGCCGGTTCTTGGAAATATTCCACTCCATATATAGTATTGAATCGGCGTGCGAATTTTCTTGCCATTTCCATGTTTTGTTCTTGGTCTTTACC
>CALGCU010000201.1 GCA_937886455.1 uncultured Bacteroidales bacterium
TGTAGTGCCATTCACGTCAAGGCAAATCTTTTCCAACATTTGTTCGGTGAAGTTCATCATCCAGTTGTAGTCTTTATAAGACACGTATATTTCCATGCATGTGAACTCCGGATTGTGGGTGCGGTCCATTCCTTCGTTGCGGAAGTTTTTGGAGAATTCATACACACCTTCAAATCCTCCCACGATCAAGCGTTTCAAGTAAAGCTCGTTGGCAATACGTAAGTAGAGCGGAATGTCAAGTGCATTGTGGTGGGTGATAAATGGTCGTGCTGCTGCTCCTCCCGGTATGGATTGGAGTACGGGTGTTTCCACTTCCATATATCCTTGTGCATTGAAAAATTCACGCATGGATGAGTACACTTTGTTGCGTTTGATGAAGATTTCTTTCACTCCTTCGTTCACCACGAGGTCCACATAGCGTTGACGATAACGCAATTCCGGGTCGTCAAACTTGTCATACGCCACTCCGTCTTTGTATTTTACAATAGGTAGTGGACGCAATGATTTGCTCAATACAGTGAGTTCTTGTGCGTGTACACTGATTTCACCCATTTGTGTGCGGAATACATGTCCCTTGATTCCGATAAAGTCGCCTATGTCTAATAGTTTCTTAAACACGGTGTTGTACATCTCGGGTTGCTCTTCAGTGTTGATGTCGTCGCGACTGATGTATATCTGAATACGTCCTTTGGAGTCTTGTAATTCCACAAACGAAGCTTTCCCCATGATACGACGGCTCATGATACGTCCGGCTATGCACACTTGACGTGGTTCGTCCTCGTCTTTAAACTCGTTTTTTATGTCTATGGAGAATGCGTTGGTTGGGTATTGTGCTGCCGGATAAGGCTCTATGCCCATACTGCGGAGGGTTGCCAAACTGTTTCTGCGGAAAATTTCTTGTTCACTGAGTTCCATAACTATTTTCGCTGTTTTATGTGATTAAAATATCTTGCTTTATATCTTGCTGTCTTTCTTGATGCAAAATACATTCCCAATAAGCCAATATAAAGCTATATTGGCGCAAATTTACGAAAATATTGGCATTCCTAAAAAAATATTAACACTGACCGCTAAAAAAACTTATTCCTATCTCATTCCTATCTAATGGTCCCGAAGTGGTCGCGGGGAGGATAGGACGCTCGTTGCACTCGTTGGTAAATTATGCCGAGCATAAGCAATTTATTTAAAATTGTGAATGGGAGGTAGAGACACGGTTCTGTGTCCCGACCTCCCATTATTGCTTTCTCCTTCTCCGGATTTAATAGTGTCTTGCTCCCCGGATGAGTATTATGATGAAGTAGATAATCAGACAAAAAATAAGACTTGTACCCATCACAATGGGCAACATGGATATGCATGCCCATAGATTGGTGCTCCATAGGGGGCTTCCCCATGTGATGTGCATCATGACAAAGGGCATGACAGTAACAAAAAGAAAACTAAGAATAAGGCTTCCGGCAAGCGTGTAGCGCACCAGATATTTATCCATCTTTTCTATTATTGCTTTGATGGAAGGTCTTTCTGCTTGTGGCTCTATCGGCTTAAGCACCTTTCGACTAAGGATAGGTATCAGCAGGAAGATGATGAAATAGATGGGAAATCCAATCAATGTCCATTCTCCTAAGTCTTTCCATGACTTTATGTCGTCCAGCCCCCAGGGTACACCGTTTTCTAATATAATATGTGGAGCATATAGGCTTACCATAAGGATGGTTAGCGTAAGGCTACTGCCAAGGGCATATCGTAACATTTCTTTTATTGGATATCTTGTTTTCATAGTGATGTAGTTCTATTTACTTGATTTTCTTATTTTCTCCACTTCTTCAATAAACTTCTGGGGTTCTTGAAGTGGAAGTTCAATGACTCCCAGTTTCAGAGGTTTTAGCTTACTTTTCGCTTCTATAACAACGTTCTGATAAGTACCCCACAGTGTTTTACGTGACATTAAATATATGGCATCTATCTCTTGGGGTAGTAAGCGGATTTTGTTCCCATTATTGATGTAGTTGAGAACAATAGTGTTGTCGTTATCTATATAACATTCTGCCTTTGCTTTTATATACCATTGAATGGTTTGTCCTACACTAATACATCCTAATAAACATAATGTTGCAATGAGGACATGATAGCCGGAAGTAATTTGTTCTTCTGGGATATAACCTATTTTCATGGCAATGTACAATACTATCAACACAACGATTGTTGTTGCAATTGATGAATACGCAATGCTAAAAAATATATTCAAATTGTTATTTTGAAAAACCCTCCGAAAAGTGAAATATTTCATAGCGATGTGTTTTTATTTGCTTGATTTTCTTATTTTCTCCACTTCATCAATAAATTTTTGAGGTTCTTGAAGTGGAAGAGTTGTACTTCTTTTCTTGCCTTTTTTGTCGGTGTAAGATATACGAACATTGTCATAAATGCCCCATACGAATTTCTTGGGTTCTAAGGTAAGTTCGATGATTTGTGTTATAGGAATGTTTGTTTTGTTGTAATATCCATTGTTCCATTTTACATGAATTATTCCTTCTGGAGTTATAAAACAGCGAAATTTTGACATTGCGAAAGTGAATATACAAGCCAAGGTAATTCCTCCGATGGCATTGATGATGAAATCTACCCACCATATGAGGACAGACGAGTATTTTGTTAAGGTTGTTTCTGCTAACCAAGATGAGGGAAGTAATGTTACCTCTGCAATATCTAATATTTCTCCTACAATAATCCAGATAAGTGTGTAAAGTGTTCCTGTGATAAGTGCTTCTTGTTGTGTGGATTTGAAGAATGTCCTTCTCTTAAATTCTTTGTTCATGTGTGCCTGTTTGTTGAGTGTTCTATACTTTTCTTATTCTCTTGTCACCAGCAGATGACGTATTTGTGTACTCGAGTCGGTAGCAAAAGTAATGTGGTAATTGTACCTCTGCAAATATTTTGCTCAAAAACGATTCGACAAATGGGGTATAAGCTAATTTTCTATGTTGCTATAATATAGGTGGTTATAAAAACACAATAGCAAAAATGTTCGACAAACGTTCGACAAATCAGAAAAGTGGAGGCAAAAATGCTATAAAGAGCATAACACTTTGAGAAGTTCTGCCGATAATTCGGACACAGAGGTCAATCCCATCTTTTTTGTCAGGCGATGTTTGATGTTGGGCAGACTGCGCGGGGCATAGCCAGTAAGGTCCAGAATGTCGGTGTCGTGCACCTCTAATAGATAAAGACAACACAACATGCGCTCGCGCTCATTCAGGGAAGGGTGGACTGTGGATAAACGTGTCTCAAACTGGTGGAGCTGCTGATTGATTTTCTTGAAAAATGCTTCCGGTTCTCCTTGTGGAGAGATCAATAGTTCTTGCTCATACATCTTTAATAGAGCGGATTGTTTCTGCTTGAAATGAAGGTTTGGGTTGTTCACTATTGCTTCGCGTTGTGTCTGCATCTGTTGAATGAGTCCTTCACGTATATCCAACAAAGGCTTATTGTGTTGTTCTAATATGTCTTCTATGTGTTTGGTGAGGAGTTTCACTACACGTTCGTGTTGCTCTTGCTGTTGCTGATTGAATAGATACATAGACAACATCAGCATGGCAGTGAAGATGCAAAGCAGAATGATGATAGTCCAAAGTGTGCTTATTGTGCTCATAGGGTTGTGTCTTTTTGTAGGGTGAGTTCTAAAATAGTGCGACTATCGGTTGTGATTTTGTATCGGTCGTCCATTCTGTGGCCTGCCACCCAGATTATATGCTCATCATCACACACAATCCACACTTCCTCTTTCTCAAATACAGAGAGTTTTTGGTCGGTGAAAAAATCACTGAGTTTTTTGTTGCCCTTCATGCCTATGGGACGAAATGTGTCGCCTTCTTGCCAATGACGCAGGTGTAACGTTCCTTTCACCTTGTCTGCATCTATACACACAGTGGGTGCATCTGCCGGGGGAAATGAACTCATATCCTCGCGTGGAAAGCTACGCTGTAATAGAGTGGGGACATCTGTGGTTTTGCTCACCAAGGGCTGTAGGATGAGTTTGGTTCTGTCAAGCAGGCAACGATGGCTTGCGCTCAGATATTGCTTGCCGGAGTGTCGGGCATGGATACTGCGCGTGAGTTGTTCCACTTGGTCGCCTTGTAGTCCATAGGGCGTGAGGAGTTCATAAATCCATGTCTCCCAACTTTCATGCCGGCATAGTTGCTGCAGGTCAATGTAGGTTGTGTTTCCTTCTTGAACAAGGCATGCTTCTCTCAGTCGTGTTGTTTCTGCTTGAATAAACCGTTGATAGCCTTGCAAGTGTTGACAAGTCCTGCTGAGGGTGGATATGATTTGTGGATTCAGTTTTTCCAACAAGGGAATCACTTCATGGCGGAAATAGTTGCGCCGATACTGTGTGTCGGAATTGGTGGAATCGGTTACGTAGCGTAAATGTTCTTGCTGTGCATATTGCTCTATTGCTTCCCGACTCACGCAGAGCAACGGACGTACAATGTGTCCGTTCTTGGGATGCATACCACATAGTCCGTTCAACCCACTACCGCGCACCAAGTGCATGAGCAGTGTCTCGGCTTGGTCGTCGGCATGGTGCCCCACAACTATAGCTTCGGCTTGGTAATCTGAATAAAGTGACTCGAACCATTCATACCGTAATTCTCGGGCTGCCAACTCAATGGAGAGTTGGTGTTCTTGAGCGTATGTGGTGGTGTCAAAATGGGTCACCACCAATGGAATGTCTTGCTCTTGACAAAAGTTCCTTACAAATTGTTCGTCGTGGTCTGACTCTTCGTTGCGAAGATGAAAGTTGCAATGGGCGGCGATGCAACGATAACCCATTCTGTGTAACACATGGAGCAACACCATAGAGTCACATCCTCCGCTCAGCCCCACAATCACAGTGGCTCCATCGCTGAGTAGTTGCTGTTGCTCTATGTAATGTCGTACAGTGTGATACATGCTTATTCAAATTGGATGTGTGCTTTGCAAAGGGATGTGCCTTCTGCATTGCGAATGTCAATCTCGTTGCCTTCACCGCAAGCGGAACGGAAAATGTGCACCTCTTCACCATACAAGGCTTCACGCAGATAGTTGATGTCAAATCTTCTTATGCGGTGTTGATAGAGTTTTTCAAGGGAATAAGTGTCTAACATCCACTCCACATATTTCATGCTGTTGGTGTGGTTGTTATAGTCTATGTCACTATAACTCACCTTGTGCTGAGCTACTTCTACTGCGTCTGTCAAGGCTTTGATACGTTCCGGTTTATCTATTCTGCCGGGCTCTCCGCTGGCAAAACGCACCAATTCCTGATGGGTTTGAAGATTTACCGGACGACGACTGTGTATGTCTATCAATGCCCATTGGGAGCATGCAGCTCCTATCTCTTCACCTTGCTTGTTATACACGGCGAAATGACGTGTGGTGAGCAACCGTCCATAGTCTTCCACCCAGGTCTCTATCACAAAGGATTCATATTGCTTGGGAAGACATTTCATTTCTATGGAGAGACCGGAAAGCACCCATGTGATGCCTTGTTGTATCATTTCCCCTGCGCCAAAACCGTTTTCTTCGGCGGCAAGTCCGGCGGTGTTGAGCAGGTAACTTTCTAAAGAAGATAGACGCAACTGCTCGTTGCCGTCTATCTCCTGTGGATATACAAAGAATGTGTATTGTTGATGTAAATCTTTCATAGTTGATGTGTTAGGGTGAAAATATAGGGTTGAACTGCAATTAGTTGCCGGTGCTGTCTTTTAACTGCTGAATGCTGGCACGCAAGGTTTCAATCTTGCTTTCTGCGTCGGCTTTCTTCTTGCGTTCTAATTCCACAATCTCTGGTTTGGCATTGGCCACAAAGCGCTCATTGCCCAATTTTTTCATCACGCCAGCAAGGAATCCTTCAAAGTAGCGAATCTTTTCTTCCATTTTGGCAATTTCTTCTTCTACATTGATTTTGTCCTTCATGGGCACGGCATACTCGGTGGTGCTCACCATGAATGTAGCAGCTGTCGGATCTTTCTCTGCTGTGACTATCTCGGTGAGGTTACACATCTTGGCTATCACGGAATTGTAAGTGCTATTGTGGTCGCCATTATAAATGTGGAGGGCTAATGCTTCTTTTTGTGGAATGTTACGTTCCAAACGGATGGTACGCACGCCTGCCACCACTTGTTTCACCACTTCAAAGTCATTGAGCAATGCTTGGTTGGCATCGCTGCACGCTGTTTGTTGGCTCACCATAATGCTTTCGCCTTTTTGGCGTTCTTTTAGTGCATGCCATATCTCTTCGGTGATAAATGGCATGAATGGGTGGAGTAGGAGAGTGAGTTGTTCAAAGTAATTGATAATACTTGCATAACTCTTGCTGTCAATAGGCTGTCCATAAGCAGGTTTCACCATCTCAAGTAACCAAGCTGAAAACTCATCCCAGAAGAGTTTATACACTGTCATCAGGGCTTCGCTCAAACGATACTTGTTAAAGTGGTCGTTAATCTCGGCTTGGGTGGCTTTCAGGCGTTCGCCAAACCATTCTAATGCCAGGCGAGCTGACTCAGGTTGCTCAATATCTGACACTTGCCATCCTTTCACAAGGCGCAATGCATTCCATATCTTGTTGTTAAAATTACGTCCTTGTTCACACAAACTTTCGTCAAATAGGATGTCATTGCCTGCTGGAGCACACAGCAACATTCCCATACGCACGCCGTCTGCGCCATATTTGTCTATCAAGATAAGTGGGTCTGGGCTATTGCCTAATTGTTTACTCATCTTTCT
>CALGCU010000202.1 GCA_937886455.1 uncultured Bacteroidales bacterium
TAAATAAATTTATTTTATTCTGCTTTCACCTTGCATTATTTTTGCTATTTCGCTCACCTTTCACTATCTTTAAATAAGATAGGCTGCGGTTCGGAAATATCAAAAATTAAGTAAACTTATTTTTGCTATTTCTCTCACCTTGCACTATCTTTAAATAAGATAAAACTGCACTCGCTGTGAAAAATATTGAAGTAAACTTCATATTTCTCGCTCGTTTGTTGTATCTTTGTCCTTGCTAAACGGAAAGAGTATAATATGTCAGTGCATGTTGAGAATGTGAGACGGGTTACTACTCGTCGATTGCAAGAAATGAAGAAACGTGGTGAAAAAATCAGTATGCTTACTGCATACGACTTCACTATGGCGGGTATTGTTGATCAAGCCGGAGTGGATGTTATATTAGTGGGCGACTCTGCTTCTAATGTGATGTGTGGCAACACCACTACCTTGCCTATTACTTTAGACCAAATGATATTTATGGGAAAGGCTGTGGCACGTGCCACGCAACGTGCTTTGGTGGTAGTGGATATGCCTTTTGGGAGTTATCAGGGTAATCCTGAGGGTGCTATTGCTTCGGCTATCCGTATCATGAAGGAGAGTCATTGTGATTGTGTGAAAATGGAGGGAGGTGAGGAAGTGATTGACTCGGTTAGGCGTATAATTTCTGCGGGAATACCTGTGATGGGACATCTGGGGCTCATGCCTCAATCCATCAATAAGTATGGTTCTTACACTGTGAGAGCCACAGGAGAAGATGAGGCTGAAAAACTGGTTAAAGATGCTCTTCTCTTGCAGGAAGCCGGCTGTTTTGCCATTGTGCTTGAAAAGATACCGGCTGAGTTGGCTAAATTGGTTACGCAGCAACTTTCTATTCCAACGATAGGCATTGGGGCGGGTGGAAGCACTGATGGTCAGGTTTTGGTGTTACATGATATGTTGGGGCTTAATTGTGGTTTTTCTCCGCGTTTTTTGAGAAGATATGCTAATTTGAACGCTGTAATGAATGAGGCTATCAAGCATTATGTGAGTGATGTTAAATCGTGTGATTTTCCTAATGAGGGGGAGTGTTATTGAGTGAAGGTGACTTCTATAGATTCGCTGTTTGAATAAATTTGTACAGTAATAGTACAAAGCAATTTATGGAAATTCCCTTAAGAATGTTTCTGCTCTATATAAAAAAAGGCGCCTTGTGGTGCCTTTTTTTGTTAACATTGGTTTTGATTATGGGTTGTGATTATGCTTCTCCTCCGCCAAATCCCATTTGTAT